>CAYUCJ010000006.1:0-24838 GCA_964443285.1 uncultured Desulfobacteraceae bacterium
TCAGAAAGACCCGGATCGGGATGCTTAAACCGTTCATGAACTCAGACAGGTAGACATACATGGCAAAATCTCTGCTGCACACCGGTATAAAGAAAGGACTCTGCTCACCGAAGCCGAAACTCAGGATTTTCACCTTTTTTCAGATCAGATGACTTCCGACGAAGTCGTGGTCTCCAAGGCCAGGCAAACGGCATATTCCGGAAGCTACGCTCCCTCCGCAGTCCATGACTCCTCGTTCAGGGATTTCGCCCCTTCTCCCGCCTGCGGTGGGATTTCAGGGCCGAAATGACGCCGCTTCAGGGACATCCCGTTCACCCGGCTCGTTACACGGGTCGCCTCATCCGCCGGAGCTAAGGAGTCTCACGCTCGGCTCCTCTTCGTTCCTCATAGGCTGTGGGTTGTGGCACAAGTAAGCTTCCAACGAAGTCGCTTTTTCATCCGAGTCCTCTTCGTTCCCGACAGGTTGCCGCTTGCGGCATAATCCGGCTTTTTATAAAGAGATCATCTTTTGATAATAAGAACCGGGTTTTTGCATTTCCTGGAAACTTTTTCGGAAACAGAACCAAGAAAAATCTCCTCTAAATTGCTTTTCCCATGAGATCCTATTACGATAACCGAGACATCCTCTTCTTCCTCCACCTTTAGTATTTCTCTCAGTGGAATTCCAATTTGAATCATCGATTTTACTTTAAGACCACTTTTCTTCAATTCATTTTCTATGACCTCTACATCCTGTCTTGCATCTTCCATTATCCTTTGCTCTATTTTCATCGAATTCAGAGATGCATACTGCTCGACAGCCTGCATTCCCCGTTGATCGATGACATGCAGGAGGATGACCGTCTCGGATCCGCCTTCTCTCAGTTGCTTGATGTAGGCTATGGCCTTCTTTGAAACATCTGAAAAATCGGTCGGATACAATATCTTCTTGAACATTTCCAGGCTCCCTTCACTTGAGAATTAACGTTTACATGTATGCTTTCACCCCAGCAGTGTCTAAACAGGTTAAGGCCAGTCGCTTTTCATATGGCCGCAGGCGCATGACCTGGAGGCGATCGAAAACACGCGAAATCAGAGGCTCAACCTTTAACAACGGAACAATAGAGCTCCACATAACTGCGGGCTGATCGATCCCAGGAGAAGTCTTCCTTCATGTTGCCGGCGATAAGTCCCTTCCATGCATCTGAATCGGTGTAAAGATCCAGGGCCTGTCGAATGGCTCCTAGAAAAGCAACCGTTCCATAATTTGAGAACTTAAATCCATTTCCCTTTTTCGTTTTGTCGTCATAGGAGAAAATCGTGTCATCCAATCCGCCGGTAGCTCTAACGATAGGCACCGTTCCGTACTTCAGAGCATACATCTGTGTGAGCCCGCACGGTTCGTAGCGAGACGGTATTAAAAAGATGTCAACGCCTGCCATGATCTCGTGGGCGAGGGACTCGTTGAAGCCGATCCAAAGGCCCACCTGGCCGGGACGACGATCAGCCGCCTGCTGAATAGCCTCTTGAATCTGTTCATCCCCCGACCCCAGAACCACCAGCCCGATGTCCAGATCAAGAACGTCGTCAAGGATTTTGACCACCAGATCGAGCCCCTTTTGGGCATCGAGGCGGGAGATCATCCCCAGCAGGGGTCTTTCGGCCAGAGAGGGATCAAGATTCAGCTGTTTGATCAGTGATGCTTTGCAGCGGGCTTTCCCGACCAGGTCCTCAGGGGAATACTTGGCAGATAAATGGGAATCCCGGGCTGGATCCCAGCAGGTGTAATCCACCCCATTGAGGATCCCATGAAGCCAAGCACTTCGTCGGCGAAGTATGCCCTCCATGCCCATGCCGTATTCGGAAGTCTGAATCTCCTTAGCGTAAGTGGGACTGACGGTGGTAATCGCCTCGGAGTAATTGATACCTGCTTTAAGGAGGCTGAATTTTCCCCAATATTCAAGACCGTCCGCGTGAAAGAATTCAGTTTTAGGAAGTCCGGTTAGAGGAAACTTCTCTTCGGGAAAAAGCCCCTGGTAGCCCAGATTGTGAATGGTGAAAACGCTCGCAACACCCGAAAGGGTTGGAATGTCCCCATAAGGCCCTTTGAGCAGTGCCGGCACCAGCCCGGTTTGCCAGTCATGACAATGAACCACATGCGGCTTAAAGGAAAGCGCCTCCGTTAGACGCAACGCAGCATGAGCGAAAAAACTAAAACGTTCCAGGTTATCGTAGTAATCTCCACCGGGGTTCCCATACAGGTTCGGCCGGTCATAAAGGTCCTCTCTTTCGATGAAATAGACCGGAATCCCGGGTCTGAGTTGAGTCTCAAGCACGTTTGCTCTAAAATTCTCTTTACCAAGGGGAACTTCAAGGTTTTTGAGGATCGGCCGGAATTCATAGTTCCCTTCCCGGATGATCCGGTAAAAAGGAAGGACGAGTCGCACATCGAGCCCGAGGCGCTTCAGAGCGATGGGTAGGCTACCCGCTACATCTGCCAGTCCCCCAGTTTTGGCGAATGGCACGACCTCAGGTGACAAGAACAATACATTTAAAGCGCCTTTAACCATCTGATCTCCAATTCAATGGGCTGCACTCAGCATGCGGTGTCAAGCCGTACTCACTCGTTATCAGCTTCCACGGCTTCCAAAATGCGGGTATAGATATCAGGCAGACTGTAGCAGACCCGGTTCCAGGATGGAATGAGTGTCGCTTCGTGGGGTCCTTTGCTCTGCTCCCAGGCCGTCCACAAGAATCCCCGAAAGTGTCGAACCGTTGCCTCTTCCTGATAGCGGTCATAGTTAAGGTCGTTTACCTCGGCGTCATCGCTGTACTTTCTGATGAATCTGAGGGCGTTCTGATAGTAGGTGTGCAAAAGCATATCCACGAAGGCATCGTCCAGGGGAAAGCCATGGGAGCGCATGTAGGTCAGATAGAATTTGGCAATGTCTACCACCATTCGGTGAAGTCCCCTGCCGGTGTCGTCCGGTGAGAGATCCTGGTGCTTGTGCTCGTAATTTGGAATCAGATCGATTTGAGCGATTTTCCGAGGGAGGAGATGTTCGTATACCTGGGATAAGGTGGCTACTTCCAGGCCCCAGTCGTAGGCGACATTGATACCGCGCGCCAACTGCGCTGTGAAGCTGAATTCCCCTGCCAGTGGATATTTGAAGCTTCGGTGATAACTGAAGAAGCGTCCCAGTTCAAGATGGCCTCGTGTATACATGAGGTCCCTCATGGAGTCTACAAAGGGCATCACAAAAAGTCTGGTCACTCTCCCTTTCATGGCTTTTTCAATCGGGGAAATTCGGGCGTAGTATCCTTTGCAGAATTCGAAATCGCTGTTGGGGTTGGCGGTGGGCTCAACGAGCCTGCCCAGAAGAATGCGATCATAGGTGACGATGTCGCAGTCGTGAAGTGCAATGATGTTGCAGTCTTCCTTGGCAAAGATATAGCCGAGCGCCATCCAGACCGACTGTCCCTTCCCCTGAACACCCGTCGAAATCTCACGGGCTTGAATTTGCTCAAGAATCTGCTGAATGGGTGGTCCATCCACCCAGACCACCTTGACATCCCGTTTAGAACTGCGAAGCCTCCCGAAATAGGTTTTGGCCTCCTGAAACTGGCCTTCCTCCGGGGCTCCACCCAATGCGATGACGACTCTCTTCAGATAGTTGACCTCTTTGATGCCGTACAGTATCGGATCCAGGACCTCAGGGTTCCGCATTTCCGAAAAGAGGGAAGGGAGCAGAAGACAGATTCTCTGGTGGCGTGCGTGTTCCTCGAGCTTGCTCTCGAGATCCGCCAGGTAGGCTTCACGATCCAACGCCTCGTGCAGCGAATGAAGCGTGGTGATGATTCCTTCTTGATGAAAGTCGGCCATAGGTCCTCCTTTCACGCATGTCTTCAGACTGTTTGAATCCTCTGAAGCAATTAATGCTATTCTTTGGTTTTTGGTTTTTCACCGTCTATTTTCATGCTTTTTCCAATTTTTTCCAGGGTGTCGGCTGTTTCGTTGCGCAGCTTATCCAGCTTTTTTGAGGTTTCCTGCTTCATGCTCTCCATCTTTACCTGGAGATCTTTGATTCGCTGATTGAGAGTTGTCTCTTTTCCAGTGGATTGGAAAGCGACAATTGCCAGAACCAGCGCAATGATTGAAATGAGAAGTGCTAAGGTAGCTCTAAAACCGCCCTTTACAACTTTAGTCTCTTGAACCATGCCCCACATCCCTCCTTTCAACTTCAAGTTTTCAATAAATCAAACCGTCCTCACACACAGAATCCCTATCCTAGTGGATAATTACGATTGGGTCAACCTGAACCGTCTTTCCCAAATCCACCATCTAGATTGCGCATTATTTACTTCGAGAGGGGACTTGGCGATATTCCTGATCACCAGCAAGTGTCAGATCCCGCCTAGCGGGAAGATGATGCCTTGATGGTGGATCAGTGGGGAATGTACCCACTTGACAACCATTGACCTGATCCCTATAGTACTGACCGGTCAGTTTTATCGAAATGAAGAATTGCATTGACCAGGGGTACATCACATGGCGGAAAACGAGAGCAATAAGAGACAGAGAATCATGCGCGTGGTGGAAAAACTTTTCACCAGCCGAAGGTTCCATGAAATCACTCTGGACCAGGTGGCCCAGACCGCAGGAGTCGGCAAAGGGACCATCTATCGGTATTTTCAGGATAAAGACGATCTTTTCTTTCAGACCGCCATATCGGGATTTGACGAACTCTGCGAGCTTCTGAGACAAAAAGTCAGCGGGAATGACCCTTTTGAGAAACAGCTGGTGAGCGCATGCGTCGCGATCGGCACCTTTTTTAGGAGCAGAAGGCAGCTGTTCCGTATGATCCAGACCGATGAAAACCGCATGTACTGGGAGAAGAAGAGTATCCGAGAGCGATGGATCGCAAAACGCCGGAACCTGATCGACGCCCTTGGGCAAATTATCGGCGAAGGCGTTGCCGAAAAAAAGATCCGAGCCGATGTCCCTCCAGACATACTGGCAAAGTTTCTGCTGGGTATGTTGAGGACGCGTGCCCGTGACCTTACGGATATCCCGAGGGCCATGCAGGGATTTGAACTGATGCTCGACTTGTTCTACCGGGGAGCATCTCCATTGAAGCAAAGCGAGCAAGCGGAACAGGAATGATACCATGAAAAGCCATGTTTCCATGGGCCGGAGGATTCTCCTGGTCTCAGGCGTTTTAGTCATTTTGGCACTGGCAGCCGGAGCCTACTGGCTTTTCTTCATGCGAGGGATCGTCTATTCCGATGATGCGCGTATCGGCGGTGACCTCGTGGATCTCTCGCCTCAGATAAGCGGGGTGCTCTCGAAGGTCCTGGTGCGGGAAGGCGACAAGGTTCAGAAAGGGCAGGTGCTTTTTGTCCTGGAGGATCAATTGTTTCAGGCCTCTGTGGCCGAGGCCCGTAGCGATCTGGACGCAGCCAGGGCAAGGTTGGCCCTGGCTCGGGCCAGGCACGAAAGGGCGCTGAACGGTCCGGTTCCCCAGGAAATCAAGATCGCCGGGGCTGCGGCCAAGAGACTTCGGGCCGAAGAAAACCTGGCCCGTATTGAATTGACCCGGGTAAGGACCCTTTACAATAGGAAGGCCACCAGTCTGAGCGAGTTGAATCGTGCCGAGAGCACTTGCGCCGCCGCTAGGGAGGCCCTGGAGGAAGGCCTGCACAAATTGAAACTCCTTCAGAACGGGACCCGTCACGAGGATGTGAAGGCCGCTGAGGCCGAGGTGGCACTGGCCAAGGGTGAAATAAAGAAGGCCGAAGCTTCTCTATCAAAGGCCAGGACGAAACTGGGGTATGCGATGGTCCGAGCCCCTTTCCATGGCGTGATAGTCAGACGGTGGCGGGATCCGGGTGCCATGCTCCCGGAGGGGACTCCCGTTCTGACCCTGTTGAACACGGCCACCCTTCGGGTCGATGCCAACATTGAGGAAAAATATCTCAGCGACATCACGGAGGGCGATTCCGTGGACATTTCGGTGGATGCGTTTCCGAGCCTCCGCATGAAGGGGCGTGTAAATGGAATCATGCGGGCCACGAATTCCGAGTTCAGTCTGATCCCGGCCCAGGGAGTTACCGGGACGTACATCAAGGTGACCCAGCGCGTGGCGCTTCGCATTGCCATCGAGGGTCCCGTTGATCGGCCCATCGGCCCCGGTCTTTCCGCCGAAGTCTCTATTCATATCCAACCGGCAAGGCCCGTGGAGTAAGAGAAGCCTATCCATGAACCGACTCCAGTCCACCGGCTCCTACCGCTGGCTCATGCTCGGCATCATCATGGCGGGTGCCTTCATGGCGATACTGGACATGAGCATCGTCAATGTGGCCCTGCCGCACATGATGAGTTCCTTCGGTGTGAATCGTGACGAGGTGGAATGGGTATCCACCGCTTTCATGCTGGCCGCGGCCGTCACCATGCCTCTGGTCAACTGGTTTGCGAGCCGCCTCGGGTATAAGATCCTCTATCTCGGAAGTCTGGCCCTCTTCACGATTGGTTCCGCGGCCTGTGCCCTTGCCTGGAGCTATGATTCCCTGATTGCGGCCAGGGTTGTTCAGGCTGTAGGGAGCGGCTCCATACAGCCCATCGGTCTGGCTGTCATCACGGAGCTCTTCGAACCCCATGAACGGGGCCGAGCCCTGGGGATCTGGGGCGTCGGCATCATGGTCGGTCCGGCGGCGGGACCGACCCTGGGCGGTTATCTGACGGACTGGTTCAGCTGGCGGGCCATCTTTGCGGTGAACATACCGGTGGGCATCGTGACCATATTGGCGGGACTTGCCATCATGAGGACCGAGTCCGGTTCAGAACGTCACCATGTGCCGTTCGACGGATGGGGCTTCGCCTTCCTGTCCATGGCCCTGATCGCAGGCCTCATCGCCTTGAGCAACGGCCAGGAAAAGGGATGGACTTCCAACTATGTTCTGGTGTGCAGCGCCGTAACGCTTGTAGGTCTTACCTTTTTCATCGCCGTCGAAACATCCATCAGCTATCCGCTGCTGGATCTGAAGCTTTTCTTGATCCGCAATTTCACCATTAGTGTGGTGCTGACCATTTTCCGGGCCATCGGACTTTTCGGCGGATTGTTTCTGCTGCCCATCTTTCTCGAGAACCTGGTGGGATACACGACCATTCAGGCGGGACTGTGGATGATGCCCGGCGCCGTGGTGGTAGGTATCATGATGCCCATCGCCGGCAGGCTCACCGACAAGTACAGCTACCGGTGGCTGGTCACCATAGGCACGATCGCGACCGGTATGTCGTTGATCCTGTACGGCAATCTGGATCCCCTCTCGGGTTATGCGGCGATCATCGGGCCTCAAGTGGTACGAGGGTTCGGCCTGGCATTCATGATGACCCCCCTGATTACAGCGGCACTCAACGCCGTTTCCAAAGAGACGGTCACAATGGCCTCCAGTTTTCTGGCCATTTCACAGCGTGTGGGGGGTTCTTTCGGCATCGCGTTGCTCAATACATTTGTCACGAATGCCGCCCACATCCACGCTGTGAGGCTGGGAGAGCTGATGCCGGCCCAGTCGAACCAGTTCCATCGCCTGGCCTTTAAATCCTCTTCAGTTGTATTTCATCGGTTGCCCGGCCTTTTGCCCACGGGACGGCTGAAGGCACTGACCGCTTCGACCGAAGCGATCCTGCGCCACGCGCAGGTTCTGGCTTTTCAGAACGGATTTGTCTTTGCGGGTCTGTTTCTTTTTGCAGGGATTCCCTTGGCACTGCTTTTGCGACCCTATCGGCAAATTCAGACCGGAGAGCGTGTCCTGAAACAATAGGACCTTATGGAATCATTGATGACCTCGTTAGAGAACATCAACAATTGGTTGTTTTGGATTCTTGCATTAGAATTGGAGTTGACAGCCGACTCAAATGCTCATATTTTCACACTTTGATCAGCATATGATTTTCCGGTCGTTAAGGGAGCGAAGCGCAGTATGCCAAGACGAAAAGCAAACCGGCAGAATCTTCCGGACACGATGACCCAGCAGACCGTCCGGGAGGCCGCCGTGAACCTGGCAACCCGACGAGAGATCAGGCGTTTTTGGGGGGCGTTGAGCGCGGCAACAATAATGTATGAAATTCTATGTATTCTTGCCGAGAAAATATATTCAGAGGCTAAAAGAAAGAAGGATTGGGTCACCTTTTGGTATTATTCAACCGCTCGATATGGTTTCTAAAATAGCTTATCAATACCAACGAGACTGTCGGAAAACCGGTCTCAGAGAGGCTGATGGAAAATGGCCATGTGCAAGGCTTCCGAAATTCCGAGGAATGAGGCGTACATAGAAGTACGCCCCAGTGACGAGGGATGAGGGTAACGCAGCAGATGGGCGTTTTCCGACAGCCTCAACACTATTCGAAACTTGATATTTTCATTCGGGAAGCATAGACTTAAGCAAGCCCTTTCGGCATAGCGGAACAGGAGTACGGCATTTCGAAATGGATCAAATTCACGTATTTTGATTCGTGAATTGGGATCATCCGCAGGCTGAAAGATCCGGACCGTATCATTGCAATCCACCTTGTCCGCGTCAGCAGCGACCTCAATAAACCGATCACTCCGGAAGACATCTGGGAAATAAGGAGTCTTTTGAAAAGAGTGGGCTATTCGCCACAAAGCCTGTTGCTTATGGGCCAGCTTGATGTGTGGGAAGACAAGTTGCCTCCCGTTTATCAACAGTTGCGTCAGTTGGGCACAAACCCGGAAATACGCCAGCTTCCCCGAGGACGCTACGGCGCAAAGTGCGAAAGGGGCCGGATAACCCGGGTCCACACAGGGATATTTTTTAGATCTGGAGAGGTGATTACCTTGCGAATATATGCTCCGTATTTCAGACCACACCAGACCCGTGGTACCAAACCCTTACCGCAATGTCTGGTATGATGTGCCCTAATCTCAGCGGCGCCTAAAAGTAACGACTGTATTATCCTGTACGTAACAAAATGAAAATTGACTCTTGAGTGTTTGTGGGTCAATATCTGTCTTTATTAGGGAACATCATGAAAGGAGACAGAGATGACCCAGGAAGAGCTAACACCGAATGATGAGATTTTCCTTGACATCTAATAGGCCATCAAACAAAATATCATGCATCTCATGTGGCGATACCCTCTATGAGGCTGCCCATGACGACGACACCTCTGAAGATGTGTTTATCCCGCTCCTGACAGATCTTCAGTCCTGCCAGAAGTCATCCCTCATGACCGTTATGAAGCAGCCGAACTTCACAACTTCGCGTTGATTGCTTACCCCGTCGATTTCCCTTTCGCGTTGCTTTGATGCTATCGCCTTTCCCTCTGCGGACGAATGGGGTCTTCGTCCAATTTTCCTCATCATCTTCATTTTTATTGCTGCGATTGAGGTCGAAAACGACGTTTTCGGACATCTGTTTCCGCTTATCGGTGCTAAATCTATCAACTTTAACGCGCCCTTTTGAAACGATATAAAGCTCCGTTAACGCGAATTTCAAGAAGGTTCGTGAAAGCACATGACCGGGGAAGGAGGTTATTTCATGTCAATCATTACAGTATCCAGAGGGTCATATAGCAGGGGAAAAGAAGTTGCAGAAAAAGTGGGTGAAAGACTCGGGTATCAGGTCCTTTCACGGGAGGTGATTCTGGAGGCTTCAAAGGAATTCAATGTTTCTGAGATCAAGCTGGTCAGGGCTATCCATGACGCGCCGTCTATCCTCGATCGAATCGGCTACAAAAAGGATAAGTATTTTGCTTTTGTACGGTCTGCGATTCTCCAGCACTTCCGGAAAGACAATGTGGTCTATTGTGGACTGGCCGGCCATTTTTTTGCAAAAGATATTCCTCACGTGCTGAAAGTCAGAATCATTGCCGACCTTGATGAGCGCATCAGGGGTGAAGTGAAACGTGAAGGCATTTCAAGAAAGGAGGCTCTTCACATTATAAAAGACGATGATAAAGAACGAAGAAAATGGAGCAAACACCTCTATGGGATAGATACCTGGGACCCGAGTCTTTATGATATCGTAATCCACATCAGGAAAATGACAACGAGCGATGCAGTGGATGTCGTCTGTAATACCGTTGCTCTCAATACGTTCAAAACGACCCCTGAATCACAACAGGCTATGGAAGACCTGTACATTGCAGCTGAAGTGAAGGCTACACTCATGGATATGAAACCCGATGTGGATGTTGTCGCTTCCAACGGCATCGTGCAGGTGCACACGGCGGCATTGCTCATCGAAGGGGAAGGGCTCAGCAGAGATATCGAAGCTATCGCCAAATCAGTCGAAGGTGTAACGGAAGTGATGGTGGGCGTGAAACCCAAAGACCTTGTAGATTAGAAAAAACCTATTTGAACAGCAGCGTTCTTTCGATTGCTGCTGGCTACAGGCTACGATCAATGTTCTCATTTCCGAACGCGTTGATGTCGACGAGGTGAGCAAAGTTGATGCAGAGTCTGAACAAAATTGCAACTCAATTAACACCACCAGAGATCAATCCGAAGCCTCTTAGAAAAACAAAATACTACCATGAGGCCAGGTACTGAGATTGGGACCAATAGAGTTCTTCATCATATTTTTTGTGATAAGCCTGGTAATACGCATGGTTGCTGTGCTTGGCGGCATCGGGGGTGGTATGATGTTCACATCGCTGATGATGGGTTTTACTGGTATAGACTCCTATATTATCAGGGCAACAGGCTTGCTGATTGCTACGTCTGGATCCGTAGTTGCCGCCCGTCGCTTTCTAGCAAGAGGTCTGGCAAACATAAGATTAGTGCTCTTTACAGGCGTCCCCTATGCCTTGTTTGCGGTGATAGGAGCCCTCACAGCTGCCTATGTAAAGCAAAACCTAGGCGACGTTGGAGAGGCTGCCATAAGAGTGTCCCTGGGCACGATTGTGTTGGTCGTAGCCACCTTGATGCTCTTTGGCGGAGGAAGAGCTCAGTCTCCGGAAATGAAAAATGTTGACGGCTTTAGCCAAAAGTTACGCCTGGGAATGAGTTACTGGGAAGAATCACTGGGCAAAGTTGTAGATTACAGGGTTTCTAGAGCATCTGTTGCGGTTCTGGTGTTCTGCTTGGCCGGATTTCTTTCCGGTCTCTTTGGCATAGGAGCAGGCTGGGCCATAGTTCCGACGTTCAATATGATTATGCTTGTCCCCCTTAAGGTCGCCGCTGCCTCCAGCTCAGTTTTGATGGGCTTAGGTGACACAGCCGCTGTATGGCAATACATAAAGGGTGGAGCAATTTTCCCGCTGTTAGCTGTACCATGCTTGACCGGAAGCATTCTGGGGGCACTCATAGGGGCAAGGATAATGATTAGAGTGAACGCAAGGTTTGTACGATGGATTATTATAGCAATAATGTACGGCGCAGGGTTGAAACTGTTTTTGAACGGGATTATTAGATTAATCAACCTGTAGAAGGCACGCTATGGAAATCGAAACGGATAGGGTTCCAAGACCACCGGTTGTCGGAATTATCTACGGAGAGATCGCTTACCGAGTTGCTATCATCGGAGTGCTAATTGCCATGGTTGGCATTGTAATTTACCTGGTATTGGGGGGCTATCTCGATAAGGCGTCCATATGTGGAGACCTTTGGAGAGGTGACACTGCTCAGACCATCTGGAAAGAGTGTGCCGGTGTTGCTGGGGTCCCTCAAACATACTGGTATCTTGGGAGGCTAGGCAAGGGAGATTGTCTGGCAATGCTGGGAATAGCCGTTGCCTGTGTTGCTGGGGCGGTCGGGATCTGGGGAGTTGTCTTTGGCCTGCTGCGCAACAAAGGAGGTATTTACATCCTATTTGCCTTTATAATTGCAGTAATTCTATCCTTGAGTGCTTCTGGGATAATAACTGGATAATATGAAACGGGCTGCTCCCAAGTCTACTATACACCTGGAGCAATAGTGTATTGGGATTTCTAAACATCTCAGCTTTGTTGATCAACAGACTGAGAGTGGCCTTCTGTCGGGGTCACAACTTCAACCCACAGCAGTTTTACCTTTGGCGTTGCGGATTCCAAATGGAACAAATCGACGAAACATTCTCTAATTTCTTTGAGATTATCCCCTGGTCACCGCAACCGTATAGAATGTTGGAAAGTTGTACAGGGGTTGTACAACTCCTTCTGGAAAAGAAAAAAGGGCTTACGGGAATTCCGTAAGCCCTTGATTTTACTGGTGCCGAGACACAGAATTGAACTGTGGACACGGGGATTTTCAGTCCCCTGCTCTACCGACTGAGCTATCTCGGCAAATTATGGTGGGAGTATAATCGTTCACCCGGATCAGGTCAAGGCAAAATTGCCGGGAAGGGCTTTTCTATTTGGAATCGTCTATGTCGAAATCGAGCTCTTCAAGATCCTTTTCGATTTCGGACCAGACCCCTGAGGACTCCTTGGATTGAACGCCGGTGCGCGAGGAGGCATCGGCTTTCGTCTTGGGAAGCTGATGCAATGGCTCGAGAATTTCATACTCCTCTATTTTATCGTCTTTAAGATCACCGAGCGAAAACAATTCTTCCAGTTCATTCTGACGGGGGAGCGCCGTGTCCAGGGGCAGGTCGTGGGCTGTCTCTTCGTCACTTTCCAGGACGTCGGTTTCAGTGAAGACGAAAGGTTCCTCAGGTTCAGTGACTATCTCAAAGTCCTTGATCTCATCGGGGGATTCGTCAGGTTCCGGTCTGGCCGATTCCACCTCGATGGTGAGCGCTTCCTCGTTGACGTATTCATCCTCGCTCTCCGATTCCGTTTCAATCTCTAGGAGATCGGCAAGCTCGATGGAGAGGGTATCTTCATTGAGCGCGGGAGGCTCGGAAAGCGCTTCTTCTACCGTGGAATCGGGTGAAGTGAATGCCGGCGATGCCCCTGAATCACTCAAGACATCATCTTTGTCAAGATCCAGGTCCTCCAGGTCCAGGGTGATTTCCTCATCGTCAACGGGCAGGAAGTCTTCGGCGGTTGCTTCAGGCTCTGGACTAGAACCCAAGTCGATCTCAAAGGGTTCTTCGTCCGAAACGCTTTCCATGTCGAAAACGCCGCTGTCCAGGGGCGTGGGGGAGAGGGGTTCATGGATTTTCAGTTTGGACTGGGAATCCGAAGCTTCACCAATCAGAGCGCCAATCAGAAAGGGCACATCCGGCCTGAAAGGAACGTGGTGCATCTTTGCCCTCTCGCTGCTGATGTCCTTGTTGCATTTCGGACAGGTTTCATTGAAGTCAAAACTGATAAATCCGCATTTTGGGCATTTCATGATCCACTCCATGACACCTTAGAGGTGGGGGAAAATGATTGAATCGGATATACGAGATCATTCGGACCGTCTAACGGTCCATGCATTCAATCAGGGCACGCTTTGCCAAGGCATCACACCGCTCATTTTGCGCATGCCCCTGATGCCCTTTTATCCATTGCCATTCAATAAGATGCGGGCGAGATAGCCCCAACAGTTGTTCCCACAGGTCCTTGTTGAGAACCGGTTTTTTTTGCGAGTTGACCCAGTTCTTCTTTGTCCATCCCTCGATCCACTCGGTCATTCCCTTTACTACATAGCTTGAATCCGTCAGCACTTTTATCCTGCACGGTCTTTTGAGCCTTCGAAGGGCTTCGATGACCGCAGTCAATTCCATGCGATTGTTGGTGGTTTGGCGGGCGCAACCCGATATTTCTTTCTCCTGGGTGCCGAAGCGTAGTATGGCAGCGTACCCTCCGGGACCCGGGTTCCCGGAGCAGGCGCCGTCGGTAAAGATCTCAACCAGAGGTTCCTTTTTCCCCGCAGGTTTCACTTGAAATAATATCCTTACGGAAACGCAAGAAGTCCGTCCCAGGGGACGTTGATGACTTCTAATGAACTCCCTTTTTCATCCGGGTCCTCTTCGTTCCCGACAGCTTGCCGCTTGAGGCGCGGGCCATGGTTTTCAGCCTTTTGGCTGCCAGGCCTGGGCGCTGGAGTCCTTTTTCTGGAAACGCCCCCTGACCCAGATGGTCACCTCGGGCTTTTCGGGATAATTCGTTTTGAGTTTCAAAAAACCATTGAGACTGCCGGTTGTTCCGGGGAGGCTCTTGAATTTGATTTTGAAGTGACGGTCCTTTTCCGCCTCCTCAATGGAGTAGGTCATCTTTTCAGCAAGATTGAATGCCGTAGGTGTGATTTTCAACGGCTTGTCCAATTTCGCCTGTATGTCCACGACACGAGATACTTCCTGGCCTTCCGTGCCGTAGAGATAGACATAACGGGAAGAAATGGCAATGGAAACCTTGACAAAAGCCGTTATTCCAATCTCCGTGTACTTTCTGGCAGGGTCGTTGCTGATGACCCTGGCGTTTTTGTGGATCTTGCCTTGATAACCATTTGTCCGCACACTGACCGTCACTTTTCCCTCTCCGCCCGGAGAGACAGCCTTATCAAAAAAGGCTACAGTGCAACCTCAGCCCGGCTTCACATCTATTATCTGAAGGGGCGCATTGCCCTCGTTGTGGATTAAAAAGGTGTGTTTGATCGTCTCACCTTCATTGACCGTGCCCCCGTCAAACACCCCGTCCCTGATGATTAGTTTGGGCGTCTTTTCTTCCTTGGCAACTGCGGGTGAACAGAAAACGGTGATCATTGCCAAGGTCCATAAAAGGTGAAAAAGTTTTTTCATAGGTCAGTCCTCCTGGGTGATTTCGGGTGCCGGGGTCTGAGACGACCGCTTTTTATCCATATTGATCTGTCTTGCGGCCGGTCACTGCATCCCGGTTTCATGGATCAGCTTGCACGTGAGCATATCCAGGGTTACGGTAAAATCGATATTTTCAACCAGGCAACACTCCGGAACGCTGATCTGTGTAGGAGCAAAATTCAAGATGGCATTGATGTGCGCATTCAGGAAACGATCGGCGATGCTCTGGGCGGCGGGTGCCGGTGTGGTAATAACGCCGATCTCGATATCCAGATCCAGAACGGCTCGTTGAATTTCGCCGATATCCCTGATCGTCAGTCCGGCGGGGGTCATCCGGCCGATCTTCTGAGGGTCTATGTCAAATGCGGCAACACAATTAAATCCCCTGGAATGGAGGTTTCGGTGCTGCAGAATGGCCGAACCCAATTTACCGATTCCGGCGATGGCCAGGTTCCACTCGCGGTTTACCGCCAGTATTTTCTTGATGTGCATCTGAAGGTCACGGACATCATAGCCCACGCCACGAATGCCGAACTCTCCGAAATAACCTAAGTCCTTTCGAACTTGAGCCGGATTGACCTGGCACAACCAGGCCAGTTTATCGGACGATACCATGCGATAGCCGTCAAATTCAAGGAGTTCCAATTGCCTGTAATAGAGGGAAAGCCTCGTTATAGTTGCATTCGGAATTTTAGACGTTTTTATCAAATTCTTTTTTTCACCTCATAATGTTGCGTTGCGTAAAAGGGGAGACGTCCCCGGGAAAACACCATGGCCGGACTTCTCTGGTTTAGCACCAAGAATGTCACCAGATCCCCCATTAAAGTACATGGTGTGCAAATTAAACGGTGGCTTTGGACCAACAGAAATATAATGACAACCACTCACTTATACTATATAGAGTCTGTTTGTAAAGTCCAATAACACAGGCATAGGCGACTGCTTAGGGAATTTGTCGATGATGAAATCAGATAAGCCAAAGGACCCACTTGAAGGTTCTGATAAACCCACGCCTGAAATCGATTCGCACCAAGACCTTTCAGAAGATTCACACATGATGATTGCCTGTTCCCAGTTGTCAAGCGATCGGTATAAGGCCTTCGTTGAGAACATCGGCGAAGGGGTCTACGAGGTGGACATCCATGGGAACTTTCTCTATTTCAACAATTCACTCTGCAAGATTTTCGGTTACGAAAGGGAAGAGATCCAATTCCAAAATTTTGCCAAATTCATGGATGAGGAGCACGGGACCAGGGCATTCAAGACCTTCAACAGGATTTTCGAAACCGGCGATGGCATCTATGATTTGCTCTGGCCTATTATCGGCAAGAACGGCAGGGTTCGCCATGTGGAGCTCTCGGCCGATCTCATCACCAATCAGGAGGGCAAGAAGATTGGTTTCAGGGGGATCGCCCGTGATGTGACCGACAGATTCAAGGCGCAGGAGGAGTTGAAGAAATCTGAACTCCGCTACCGGACACTCCTCGATTTTGTGCCTTACCCGATCGTGGTCTTTTCGCTGGACGGCCGTGTTTCCTATCTCAACCCCGCTTTTACTGAAATTTTCGGGTGGACACTGCAGGAACTCGAGGGAAAATACATCCCCTATGTTCCCAAGGGACTTGAACAGGAGACGAGTGAAAATATCCGGCGTCTCTTCGAAGAGAAGGTCATCCTTCGCCATGAAACGAGGCGCCTGACAAAGGATGGGCGTGTGCTCGATGTCATCATGCGCGCAGCAGTCTACTCGGAACGCGACGGGCAGCCGTCGGGGGAAATCGTTATCCTGAGGGATATAACAAAGGAAAAACGCATCAAAAGGAACAATGACGCCATGCTCAACATCAGCATGGCCTTGCCGGAATACCCCGATCTTGAAGACCTGCTTAATTACGTGACCAATGAGATGAAACGGCTCCTCGATACGGAAGGGGCCCTTGTTATCCTGCTTGACGAGGAAAACAACGAATTCTATTTTGAAGGGGTTGCCCATGACAATCCCGCCACCGAGAAAAAAATCAAGGAGGTCCATTTTCCAGCTGATAAGGGTGTGGCGGGAAGGGTTTTAAGGACCGGCACTCCCGAGATCGTCACCGATACCGCGCGCGACAAGGACTATTATGTTGTCGTTGACGAGGAGGCTGGATTTGAGGCCAGGTCCCTGCTGGATGTTCCCCTCAGAAGCATGGACCGGATCATCGGTGTGCTTTGTGCCATTAACAAGAAGACCGGCGCATTTGACCAGAGCGATATGGAGCTCTTGAGCATGATCGCTGGCACCGTGGCCCTTTCCATAGAAAACGCCAGGTTTTCAAGCGAGATCAAAGAGGCTTACAAGGAAGTCACGAGCCTGAACAGGGCCAAGGATCGGGTTATCAATCACCTTTCCCACGAACTTAAGACACCCCTGGCTGTCTTGAGCGCTTCTCTGAACATTCTGTCAAAAAAGATGTCTTCAATCCCTGCCGATTTGTGGCTGCCTACCATTGATAGAGCCAAGCGCAACCTCGATCGCATTTTGGAAATGCAGTACCAGGTTGAGGATATTATGCGGGAAAAGGATGTGAAAACCCATCAGACATTATCCTGGTTGCTGGACAAGTGTGCGGACGAACTGGAATCCCTGACGGCGGAGCAAGTGGGAGAGGGGAAGGCCGTCGAGGTTATCAGGGACAAAATCGACAAAATTTTCGGCCCCAAGGCTGAGAGAACTGAGGAAATCCTTCTCCATGAGTTTGTCTCCAGGGTACTCGAGGAGACAGCCCCTCTGTTTTCACATCGCACGTTGTCTCTGACAACCAATTTTGAAGAAGTGCCGGCCATTCGCATTGCCATTGGCCCCCTGAGGAAGGTTGTGGTGGGATTGATCAGAAATGCCGTGGAAAACACACCGGACCACGGGAAGCTTGAGGTGGCCGTCCGCCGGCGCGGGAACGGAATCGAACTGGAAGTGAAAGACTACGGTGTCGGCATAACCTATGAAAACCAGCGAAGGATTTTTGAGGCCTTTTTTGCAACCCAGGAGACAATGGACTACTCTTCTAAACGTCCCTATGACTTCAATGCGGGCGGAAAGGGATCGGATTTGCTCCGGATGAAGATTTTTTCCGAGCGATACGGGTTTAGAATTGATATGAACTCCTCCAGATGCATATACATCCCCCTTGACAGCGATTTATGCCCCGGAAATATTGGCTGGTGCGAATCTTGCAGTACCGAAAATGACTGTTTTGAATCAGGGGGCACCATGTTTACCGTCTTTTTTCCTGCTTCCCTGGTCGCTGGAAGCGCAATCGCCCCAGAGGTGGGGGAGGAGATGACTTTGTGAAAAGTCGTCATCGTGCACATGGACGGGCGCGCAAATCAATGGGGTGCTTTGCAACCCGTTGATCTGGAAGGAAATCGAAAATCGCACTTTTCGGTTTCCCTGAGGAAAAAGTCCTGAGGACCGGACTTTTTACGATTCCATCAAATATGGACTGGAGAGAAGGTATGTTGACAAAAGAAGATATCGCTTATGGGCTGGAAAAGGCGGCAAGGATTCTTCCCGGCATAGGGTCTTACCAGGACAGGGAGTCCAGCCGCGAGGCTGACAAGGCCTTGAGAATGAAATTGAGTGGAAGGCTCAACCGGTTGCTTAACCGGGTGGAAAGGATGAAATCCGGACTGACCAAAAAAGGAGTTATCAGGAGCTTGATGCCTCTTGAAGATCTCTCCAGGCAGCTGGAAAAGATCTCCCGGTTGATTGAATTTTCTCCAAGGGGGTACTCCCCTCTCTTTTCCCGCAAAGAAATCAATGAGGAGGCGCTTGGCCGCATCTACCGATGTGATGAAGGGTTGTTGAGCAAGCTCACTGAGCTGGAAAAGGAAGTTGAGGTCCTGACCGGCAAAACGGAGCGGGATGCCGCTATCGAGCCTATTCGCGAAATCCTTTTCCACATGGAGACAAGCCTCAAAGAAAGAGAGACTTTCCTCAAAAAGTAGAGTCTGAGGCGAGGAAAGCGCAGGGCCGTCCGAAGAGGCCGGCTCGCAGATAAGAACATTTCAAGAAAACGAGGTGAAACATGGTTTTTTTGGAAGTGATTGAATGGTTTGATGAAACGGGCCAGGAGATGGTCCATCGCTTTCCCGAGGAGGGATCGGCGGACATAAAATTCGGAGCCCAGGTCATCGTTCGGGAAAATCAGGCTGCCGTCTTTTTCAGGGATGGAAAAGGCCTGGATATGCTGGGCCCCGGCAGGCACACACTCTCGACGCTTAATCTGCCCGTCCTTACCAGGGCTTTGTCCCTGCCATTCGGCTTCAAGAGCCCCTTTCGATGTGAGGTGTATTTCGTTAACCTCAAGAGCTTTACCAATCAGAAATGGGGAACCAAAGAACCCGTTGCGTTCAGGGACAGTGAACTGGGCCTCGTCCGTTTGAGGGCTTTCGGTGTATATGCCCTGCGAATCCTTCAACCACTCCTGTTCATCAATACCCTCGTTGGGACACAGGGCCATTATGATACGGAAGCCATCAGCAGCTACATGAGAGAAGTGATCGTCTCCCGTTTCAATGACATGATAGGAGAGATCCTGGATACCATACTGAACTTGCCCCAATACTATGATGAACTGGGATCAGGTCTCAAAGCGAGGGTCCAGGAAGATTTCGGAAAATTCGGCATGCGGCTTGAAGACCTTTTTGTAAATTCCATCACCCCCCCGGCAGAAGTTCAAAAAATGATCGACGAAAAGAGCGGACTCATGGCGGTGGGAGATCTGGATAAGTTCATGAAGTTCAAGGCGGCTAAAGCCATGGGCGATGCTGCACAGCAGGGCCAGGGAGAGGGGGGAACCGCCGGTACGGGGATGGGCCTGGGCCTTGGTGCAGGCCTTGGAATGATGATGCCTTCCATTCTTCAGCAATCCATGAACACAGGTGCTACGACCAAGAAAGGAGATCTCAAGTGTACCAAATGCCACAGCACGGTGTCCGAAGACGCAAGGTTCTGCCCGAGGTGTGGCCAACAGTTGGTCCTTGTTAATCGCTGTCTTAAGTGCGGCGCCGATCTTCCGGTTGAGGCCAAATTCTGCATGGTCTGCGGAGAAAAAGTGGAAAAAGCTGGTGGACTGTGCCCCCACTGTGGTAAAGAGTCCCTTTCGGGAGCAATTTTCTGTAACCACTGCGGAAAAAAAATATCTTGAATTTATTTGGTTTTTTGAGAGAATCATCGCAGCCTTCGTTGTCCGGGGAGATAGGTGCTTTCGGGGATTTCCTTGGATATTTCGGTAGAGAAGGGTGGTCCGGAGATCTCTCCGGGTCAATCACGTTTTGGAAAAAGAACTCCTGTTTTCTGAGAAAACGATCCAGGGTCGGGTAACGACGCTCGCCGAAGAGATTTCTTCCGACTATGAGGGAGAAGAACCGCTCTTCATCGGTATTTTGAACGGAGTTATCTTCTTTTTTGCTGACTTGATGAGGGCGATAAGCGTTCCCTTGACAATGGATTTTCTCAGGGCCACCAGTTATGGCTCTCGAACGGACTCCTCGGGAGTGGTGCGTATCACAAAGGATGTGGAAGTCCCCGTGCAGGGAAGGCATCTGATCCTGGTCGAGGATATTGTCGATACGGGACTGACCCTTTCCTATATCACGAGAAAAATAAGGGCTGAAAAACCCGAATCATTGAAAATTTGTGCACTCATCGATAAGACTGAGAGAAGACAGAAAGAGATTGCCATCGATTACTGCGGGTTTCAGGTCCGGAAAGGATTTATCGTGGGATACGGTCTGGACTATAAGGAGCACTACCGGAATCTACGCGATATCTACGTGATCAAAGGATGAGGAATCGAGAGGAGGCTAGCGATGATCATCGAATGCGACAACTGCCGGACGACGTTCAATCTTGAAGAAAACCTGCTTGACGATGAAGGTTCGAAAGTCAGGTGCTCCCTCTGCAAGCACGTGTTCCTGGCATACCCACCTCAGGCTTCTGCATCTTCAGATGAATTCGAAGAAACCGTCGCGCTGGACTCCCCTTTTCTGGAGAAAGACAGGTCTGGTGAGCCTGAAGACGATGGTGAGGTGGCTTTTGACGAGTTCCTTAATGAATCCCTTGATGAGGATTTGACGGCAGCAACGTCCGGGACCGAGGATTTCGATGATTTTGGGGTTGAAGAAAGCGGATATGAACCGGATGTGGAGGAGATTGCCGAAGAAGGAACGTTCATTGAGCGTTCGGAGCTACTGGGCGTCTTACCGGTCGGGAAGAAATCGGGAAAATCAAGGTTGCTCCTGGTTATCCTCATTATTCTCTTCCTTCTGGTAGGGGGAGCTGCGGCTTTGATCCGCTGGGCGCCGCAATTCCTGCCTGATTTTCTGAGGCCTCCGAGCCCCCCGGAAAAGACCGCTATCGCCGATCCGGGTATCCGGAGACTCTCCTTCAAGACGGTCACCGGTTCCTTTTTCAAATCAAAAAAGGCGGGCCGCCTCTTTGTAATCAAGGGTATCGTAACCAACAATTACCCCAACAGTCGCAGATTCGTTCTCATTAAGGGAACCGTTCTGGACGACAAAGGGATGATGGTCCGGAAAAAGGTTGCTTACGCCGGCGTGGTATTGAGCGAAGATAAGCTGAACCAGCTGTCCCTGGAAGAACTCGACAGCGCCATGAAAAACCGCCAGAATTCAGAGATCGCGCCGGACCAATCCATTCCATTCACGATTGTCTTTGAAGGTCTCCCGGAAAACCTGAGTGAATTTACGGTGGAAGCCGTAAGCTCTTCGCCCGTCGAGTAATAGCACGAAATGTGATGGAGTCCTAAAAAGTGCGGTCCGCAGGACTTTTTAGATTCCATCTATCATTGCACGGGGCGGTCAGTTATTCCCTCCGCAACCCGTTGTTTGCAACCGGTCATGAATGATTAAAGGATACGAAGAGAGACAGGCCCGCTTCAACCCAAAATATGTCGTTAGAGGAATAGCCTTGCTGGTGGCTATTCTCTGTTTCGGCACTGCGGGCTACATGGTGATCGAAAAATGGCGGTTTTTGGATGCGCTTTATATGACGGTGATCACCATTACGACCGTCGGGTTCAGAGAAGTTCGTACCGTTTCGGACGCAGGCGAGATTTTTACCATTGTGCTTATTTTTTTCGGCATTGGTATCGTCGCCTATTCGCTGGGCCTTGTCGCCCAGTCGATGGTTCTATTTCAGGTGAGAGAGCTTCTTGGGAGGCGGAAATTGGGACTGATAAAGAAATCCATGAAAGACCATTACATTGTGTGCGGTTACGGTCGAATTGGAAAGACCATCTGCAAGGAACTCATCGCCCACGATATTCCCGTGCTGGTCATCGATGGATCAGAGGAAATGAAGGCGCCCTTTGAAGAACTCGGTATTCCCTACATCATTGATGATGCCACGAGTGAGGACGTCCTCATGGAGGCCCGCATCGACCGCGCAAAAGGGCTGGTGACGGTGGTCTCATCCGACGCGGACAATCTGTTTATCACGATGTCGGCGAGGGGGCTCAATCCGAACCTGTTCATCCTGACCCGCACGGAAGAGGAAAAAAACCAGAAAAAGTTCCTCAGGGCCGGGGCAAATCGTACCTTCCTTCCCTACTTAATCGGCGGACGAAAGATGGCGGACGCCATCGTAAAACCCGCAGTGAGTGATTTCCTGGATCTGACGGTCCACGGCGGAGGAATTGAGCTCAAGATGGAGGAGCTGCAGGTCAAAAATGAATCGGGGCTTGCCGGGGTGAACCTTGTGGAATCGGGAATAAGGCAGGACCTGAATATCATCGTCATCGCCATCAGAAAAGGCGATGGGGAAATGACATTCAACCCCTCCTCTCTAACGAAAATAGAGGTAGGCGACACCTTGATCGCCCTTGGACACAAAGACGATCTGATGGCTCTGAAACGGCTCCTGTCGGAACCCGGGGATCAGCGAGAGAAACGATCCCGGTAAACGGACTGCGCTTTCCTGAGGGCGGAAAAATCGTCCACACCCATAATCTCCCATTCATCTTCTGCCAGGACACACCCGACTTCTAATCCATCCTCATGCATCAGCGCCACCATGTCGGTCATGAAAAATTCCTCAATTTCAGTCCACTCACCGTCAATCTGTTTCTGGACGAGGTGGGGCTGAGAGGCCATTTTTTCGAGATAAGGAACGAGCGTCTTCTTTCTGGCGGCGTAGATGCCCGAGTTGCAGACGGTATAACCGTTCCTGGCCTCTCGGGAAAGCTGTTTCCAGTATTTCCATTCGATGATTCGAAGCACGCGTTCTCCGGCCATTTCCAGGACACCGTACTGTTTCTTTTCCGCAGGCGTAAAACCCAGAACCGACAGATGTGCATGTTCGAGCTGGCTGATGAGCCTGGAGTAGGTGTCGGGTCGAACCAGGGGAATGTCACCCATGGTCACAATGATTCGATCGCAGTCAATGGTGCCGAGGAAATCCTTCGTGACCAGAAGGGCACCCCCGGTACCGTTCAGGAGAGGCTGACGGCAGTAGGACACGTCAAGTCCCCTTGTTGCGTCCATCACGGCGTGTTCCTGGTGATGGACGACGATGGCCTTGGGACCGGATGGAAGGTTCTTGAGGATGTAGAGCAATATGGGAACGTCTCCCTCGAAAGGAGATGTGCCGGGCTTGAGTGGCAGGAGTGTCTTGTTTCCTTTAAATCCCTCCATGCGACTGCCCCGTCCGGCGGCCATGATCACCGAGGCGATTCTGTTTTTCAAATCGTTTGCCTTGTCGTCGATCAGCATATATTGTACAAAACAGATGAAATCATAACGTTCCTGAGATGATAATCTTCTGTATCTGGCTCGTCCCTTCGTAGATTTGGGTTATCTTCGCATCCCGCATCATCCTCTCCACGGGGTGGTCCTTGACGAAACCGTATCCACCAAGGAGTTGGACCGCATCCGTCGTCACCTTCATGGCCGCTTCTCCGGCCAGCAATTTCGCCATGGCCGAGTACCGAACGAGCTCCTTGGAAAGCCTCTCCAAATTCTTGGGCAATTTTTCGTACAGGGAGGCCGCTTTATAGGTGACCTGTCTGGCGGCTTCCATTTGGGCAGCCATGTCCGCCAGCATCCACTGAAGCCCCTGAAATGAGAAAAGGGGCTTTCCGAACTGGACACGCTCCTTGGTGTACTGGAGTGCATATTCAAGGGCGCCCTGGCCGATGCCCACAGCCTGTGCGGCAACGGGGATTCTCGTAATATCCAACGTTTTCATTATGATGGGAAATCCTGCACCTTCTCCTGCAAGCAGATTCCCTGCCGGGACCCGCACATCCTCCAGAATGACTTCGACCGTGGATGAACCGCGAATCCCCATTTTCCTTTCTTTTTTCCCGATGGTCAGGCCGGGGGTTGACTTATCCACGATGAACACGCCGGTTCCCCTGGTCCCGGGAACCCCGGGATCTGTCCTTGCAGCCACACACATCACATCAGCCACATCGGCGTGTGAGATGAATATCTTGGTGCCGTTCAGTACGTAGAAGTCCCCCGCTTTCACGGCCTTGGTCGCGAGTCCGGAAACGTCCGACCCGGCATTGGGTTCTGTCAAAGCAAAGGAAATAAGATTTTCTCCCGTTGCGAGCCTGGGGAGGTATCGGCTTTTTTGTTCCTCGTTCCCGGCCAGGAAGATGGGTGTGGACCCCAGTTCGTGAACCAGGAGGACGACCGACGTTGAGGCGCAGACCTTCGCGATTTCTTCGATGGCGAGGCACAAAGCCAGAAGGCCCATTTCAGTGCCACCGTATTTTTCAGGGAAATCTGCGCCGAAAAGACCGTTTTCCCTGAGCATTCCAACCATGTCCCACGGAAATGCCGCTTCTTCATCCCTCATCTCCGCACCCGGTGCAATCTGCTCTCTTGCCATGCGTGAAACGGTTTCTTTCAGCATGATCTGTTCATCGCTCAATTCATAGGACATTTTCCGCTCCTTCCCTTCACATTGGCTGATAGATGTTCATCTATAGGATATAAATACGCATGAGACAAGCATTTTTCATGGGGGCGGGACCGGTCAGTTACGATTGGTTTTTGGTTGACGCGTCCCGTTGATCCTGGTAAAGTTCCGGTGAGGATTTCAAGGGATACGGCTGAAACCGGGCCTGGGCTTTTAGCCTTTTATGACACCAATCGGCCTCAG
>CAYUCJ010000006.1:24848-27015 GCA_964443285.1 uncultured Desulfobacteraceae bacterium
TAGGATATATATGCGCATGAGACAAGCATTTTTCACGGGGGCGGGACCGGTTCGTTATGCTTGGTTTTTTGGTTGACGGGTCCTGTTCATCCTGATAGAGTCTTCGGAAGGATTTCAAGGGATACGACTGAAACCGGGTCTGGGCCTTTAGCCTTTTATGACACCAATCGGCCTCAGCCTGGCCACTTTGGTTGCAAGGCCCGCTTGATGCACGACCTCCACCACCTGGGATACATCTTTATAGGCGTCTGGCATTTCCTCTTTGAGTGTTTTTTTGCCACGGGATTGAACGATAATACCTCTATTTTTTAATTCGCTGAAAATAGACCTGTTTTTTGCCATCTTGACGGCCTTGGAGCGGCTCAAGACGCGTCCTGCACCATGGCAGGTGGAACCGAAACTCTGTTCCATGGACCCCTTTGCCCCAGCCAGAATATAGGAAAAGGTTCCCATATCACCGGGAATCAGAACAGGTTGGCCGGTATCGCGGAAGACTTCAGGAAGTAGAGGGTGGTGTGGGGGAAGGGCTCGCGTGGCGCCTTTGCGGTGTACGTAGAGGGTCATGAGCTCGCCTTCCCACGTGTGTTGTTCGCGCTTGGCAATGTTGTGGCAGACGTCATAAAGCAGTTTCATGCCAAGCTCTCGAGGCGCAATAGCCAGCGTAGCAAGGATCGTTTTCCTGATCCAGTGCATCAGAACTTGCCGATTGGCCCATGCATAGTTGGCCGCGCAGGCCATAGCGGCCATATATTGGCGTGCCGGGTCAGAAGAAATAGGGGCACACGCCAGTTGACGGTCGGGAAGTCGGTATGATCCACACAGATTTTTGCTACCCATTTTTTTCAGGAAATCATCGCAGATCTGATGTCCGAAACCCCTCGAACCCGAATGGACGAGTATGGTGAGCTGGCCTTTTGACAAACCGAAGGCAGCGGCTTTTTTCGAATCATGTATCTTGTCGACCACCTGGATTTCGATAAAATGATTGCCTGAACCCAGTGTCCCCAGCTGGTCGGAACCCCGCCTGCGTGCGCGTTCACTCACGACAGTCGGATCGGCACCTTCCATGGTGCCCCGGTCCTCGGTCCGTTCGAGATCATCACGTTCGCCGTAGCCTTCCTGAACGGCCCAGGCAGCGCCCATGCAAGCGACCTTGTCCTGGGCCTTGTTGGAGAGCCGAATAGCCCCTCTGGAGCCGATCCCGGACGGGATATCCCTGAAGAGAGCGGATACCAGCAGATCCATATCTTCAGCAATTTCGTCGGCCCTGATCATGGTGGTCATGAGACGGCACCCGCAGTTGATATCGTATCCCACGCCACCGGGAGAGACGATGCCGTCTTCAGGATGGAATGCAGCCACACCTCCGATGGGGAATCCGTATCCCCAGTGCATGTCGGGCATGGCCAGAGAATGGCCGACAATCCCCGGCAGGGTGGCCACATTGGCGACCTGCACAAGGCTTTGATCGTTTCTGATGTCTTTGATCAGGCGCTCGTTGGAGAAGATAAGGCCGGGTACGCGCATGGCCCCTGTTTTGGGAATGATCCATCGGGAGGAATCCTCTTTTTTCAGTTGGATGTCCATGAAATGGACTCCTTTCAATTCATTGTGCATCGAATGGGACGCGCTATAGGTCAAGGATTACCTGGGCCTCCCACAGACGGTCTTCTTTTTGAGAAACCCGGATCAGGTGGTAGGTAACCGCCTTGATTTCGGAAAGGAGTTCATGAAGGTCAGGATCATAGGGGATCATCTGCAGGGTTGCGTCCAGGTGCTGCCGGGAGATGGAGGTGACACGGCTATTGACGGCTATCTTTTTTTCACCCTCAAAAAGATAAAGGATTTCCCCGAGCCACCGGACCAGGAGATCTTCCGGGTCGTTTCCGAAAACCTTAACCTCGACGGTTTCGCTCGGAAGCGCAGCGGAGACCTTGACGACGAGCTGGATCATGGATGCGGCTGCGTTTTCAAACAGCTTCTCAAGGGTTTCTCCCCAGACTTTCAGCCCCAGGTCGGCTGTATGGTCAATAATGCTGAAGTTGGGCATGAAGGATACCTTATGTTCAGAGCTATGATAACGTTTGCGTTGAAACTTGTCAAAACAGACGACCGAACCTGACACTCTTTTTCAGACCCTTTCTAAACACTCCGGAGGGGATGGACG
>CAYUCJ010000007.1:0-26257 GCA_964443285.1 uncultured Desulfobacteraceae bacterium
GTGAGCGGAGCTTGCGCATGGCCCAGCGGGGGGACGCCACCGATGGCGTAGCCGGTCTTCTCCCTTACGAAATCGGCATCCGCTTTCAGCAGCGGTTCGGAAATCATGTTGCTGATCTTCTTTTCGTTTATCCGATTCGGGCCGCTGGCAACAATCAGGATGGATTGATTGGTCTTTCCACCCTTGAAGACAATGGACTTGGCGATCTGCTCCACCCGGCATCCGACGGCCCGGGCCGCATCCCCGGCGCTTCTCGTCGTTTCCTTTAATTCAATGACCTCGTTGTCAAATCCAAGGGCCTTAAGGGTGTCCTGGAGCTTCTTTGAACTTGAACAGAGTTCTCCCTGCATCTTGGTGCCTCCCGAGATTGCCTCATTACCGATCACAGGATGGTCGACACACCCATCCTCATGCCTACTGCTTAATTTTCAACAAGTTGTGCACCTCTCTCACACCATTGACGGAGCGGGTCAAAAGACCGGCTTTCTCCTTGATCTTGACGGAGTCCACAGCACCGTTCAGCGTCACCCCTCCTTCGAAGGTATTGACGGATATGGCGAACCCGCTCAAGACGGAATCGTGGAGAAGTTGCGCTTTTACCTTGGTGGTGATGGTCGCGTCATCCACCACCTGACCGGCGGTTCGGCCTGCCGGCGTCTCGCATGAATACAAGGCGAGAATCAAGCAGGCAAACATGGAAAAAACCAGGATTTTTCTAGGTCTCATCGTTTTTTACCTCCAAACTATTGATGAAGTCGCAAAAAGTCCGGTCCTCAGGACTTTTTACTCACGGAAACCGAAAAGTGTGATTTTTGGTTCCCTCACAAATCAACGGGTTGAAAAGCATCCCATTGATTTGCGTCTCCCTCCATGGGCACGATGATGGCTTTTCACAAAGGCATCATTTTGAACTTATAAAGATATTTCTAAACAGATAGGGAAACATCGTCAAGGAATCTTTTTTATGGAAGTCGTTTCAGGGAGGACCCAATGCCGGTCGCACACACGGGATCAAGTTTCGCATTCCCGGGCAAGGTCAACCAGGACTGAAACTTCCGTATCCTTCAGAACGATCTTGTATTCCTGGCTTGGTCCATCATCCCCTCTCCGACCGATTTCAAGACCTCCATCTTCAGATCGGGTCGCTTGATCAATGCACCCAGGACGCCGGCAAAGAGGTTGCCTCTCTCCCCTTCCGCATTTGGGATCGTTACGGCAAAACCGTTTTCAAAAACCCCGGATCACGGGATCAACGGTTATGCTGATTTCTTCAACCGCACCGGGGAGTTCCGCGGCGGCAATGGTGCCCCATAGGCGACAGCGATGGGTTCAGTACAGCCCAAGGCCGGGAAAACCTCGTTAGCGAAAATTTCTTTTAAGATATTCAATAGAGCCAATTTCAAAACGCCCCCTTTTGCCCGATGTCTGCGTCAGGCTCGAATCTTAATCCTCGAAATATTCAATATATTCCTGTGGTTAAAATTTTCGCCTTTCTTAACCTCGAACAAAATCGAACGTTTTGAAAATGGCTCAATAGAGAAACTCCTTTTGACTTCAGGTGATGACGAATGGAAGGCCTGAGAGATTTACGGTATTTCCTTCACCATGTTGCCGACCTTTCGGGCGATGGCCAGGGACGCGGTCAGGCCCGGGCTGTCGATACCCAGTAACTGGATGAGGCCGGGGTGGGTTTCGTCATGCATCATAACGAAATCAGGGTGTCCTTTGAGTCTCGCCTGAAGACCCGACTGATGCCAGATGAGGTCGTCCTTCTTCAAACCCGGGAAGAAGGGGCGGACGGATTCCACGAATAGCTCCGGAGCCACGGATGTTTCACCCGACGGTTCCCTGTTTTCGGCAGGAACCAGTTTGGGGCCGATGGTCACGGTTGTCCCCAGGGTGGGAGGATAATCGAGGTTTTCAAACGTGGGCGTTAGGTGAACACCGACCGTGAAATGACGACCGTTGGGGGTGACCACGGTGGTGGGCGTGGGATAAACGTTCATACCCCCGAGACCCAATTCGGATCGCTTGTGTCCATAAAATTTGTAGGATTCTCCCCGGATGGGATCCAGTTCAAAGGGAGAGTGGTGATTGAGACGTCTGGCCAGGGTGTCCGCGTCAATGCCGGCGGCATTGATGACCACTTTCGCCGTGACCTGATCTCTCTTCCCGTCCGGGTATTGAATATCCAATCGGATGGAATGGACATCGGCTCCGAGATCTGCGGCCAGGGTCCCGGTCAAAAACTGCACACCATTCTGAGAGGCTAGAGTTTGAAGGCGATAGATCAGCGAAACCGGATCAACGATGCCGGCGGAGGGGACCAGAAGGGCCGAAAAGGCCCTGATGTTGGGTTCCATCTCCATCGCTTTTTCCGCTGATATTTTTTCCAGGCCCGGCACAAGGTTCTTTCTACCCTGCTCCAGATAAAAATCCAGGACCTGATCCTCCTTCCTATTGGTGGCAACCAGGAGCTTTCCTGTCTTTAGGGCCGGCACCCTGTAAAGGGCGCAGAAATCATGGAGCATCCGATTGCCCTCGACGCAAAGAGCGGCTTTCAGGGGGCGGGTCTCTTGGTCGTAATAGATGCCTGAATGGATGACACCGGAGTTGCGGGTGGACTGGTTTTCACCGGTCGTAATCCCAGGGTTCCTTTCAAAGAGGAAGACACCTTCATGGGTCTTTGAAAGCTCCCAGGCCACCGCGCATCCCACCACGCCGCCGCCAACAATGGCTATGGGGATATGGTTCGACAATTCAGTCCCCTATTCTCCTGCTCTTTTTATTCGGGACTTGGCCCGGAGGGACAGCGGAATGGCGTATTTCTTCATCTTTTTGTAGAGGAGCGATCGATGAATCCCGAGAACATCAGCTGCTCTGGCCTTGTTATTCTGCGTGGCTTCCAAGGCGTGAAGGATGACTTCCCGCTCGGTTCTCGACTGAATGGTCTTTAGACCGGCAGGGGATTGTCTGTTTTTTCCTTTGGCCGTATTCTGAACGTAGAAGGGCAGGTCGCACAGGAAGACAGTGTCCTCTTCCAAATAGGAGACCGCCCTTTCGATCAGGTTCGAGAGTTCCCGAACATTCCCGGGCCAATCATAGCCAACCAGGGCCCTTTCTGCCTTGGGATCAATCCTGATTCCCGTTATACCGACATGATGGGCGGCCTGCTCAAGGAAATGGCTGGACAACAGGGGGATGTCCTCTCTTCTTTCCCGGAGCGGGGGAATGTTTATAGGGATGACGTTCAGGCGATAAAACAAATCTTCTCGAAAACGACCCTTTTCAAGCATTTCCTCCAGGTCTTGATTGGTGGCTGCAATGAGTCTGAAATCCGATTGGATCAAGCGGGTCCCGCCGATTCTCTCAAACTCCTTTTCCTCCAGCACACGCAGGAGCTTGGGCTGCATCTCCAGCGGCAGATCCCCGATTTCGTCAAGGAAAACGGAACCGTGCCGGGCCAGTTCGAACTTGCCGGGCTTTCCATGGGCTTGGGCACCTGTGAAGGCGCCTTTCTCATAGCCGAAAAGCTCCGACTCAACCAGGTCCTTTGGAATGGCCGAGCAGTTGATCCTTACAAAAGGAAAGGGTTTCCTCCTGCTGGCATTGTGGATAGCCTGGGCGAAGAGCTCTTTCCCGGTGCCGGATTCCCCTGTAATGACCACGGGAAGATCAGTGGATGACGCCTTTTCAGCCTGTCTCTTCAGTCCCTTCATCCTGGTTCCTTCGCCCACAATGCTCTCGAAAGTATATTTTGTGGAGCGAAGGGACATAAGCTCATTTTCGACCATATCCAGTTTGGATTTAAGGAAGGATACCTTCTGTGCCAGTTTGTTGGCGGTGCCGGCGCTGTCAAAGAGAACCAGGCCGAGGACGGCGATGACCCTTCCATCATCCTTGATGGGGATGCGGTGCACAAGGTAGACGCTCTCCTTGAGCTGGTGCGGGTAATTTACCTCAGCTTGCCCGGTCTGTGCGACGATGTGCAGCCTGGAATTCACGCCGAGGTCCCTGGCGTGTTTGCCTATCTGGGCCTTGGGGTCGAAGTTGAGGAATCTGGCATAGGTATCGTTCATATAGATGATATAGCCTTCAGCGTCGGAAACGATGGCGCCTATTTTCATGTTATCCACGAGCAACTGGAAGAAATCAGGCCTTGCAAGCAGGTCTGCTGTGTTTGTCCTTGATAACATCGTATCGCCCATGTGCCTCCTCCAGTCTCAAAACGTAGACATGTTTCCATTTTGAGACACTGGAACACGTATACACTGCCCTTAGTTTTCTCGCAACAGAAAAATCAATTTCCGCTAGTGAATAAGCCTATCTTGCCAATATTAAAGAATATTGTCGTTATCAGGTAAAGGATGAAAACCTTCAGGTTCACCACGTCCCGATACGGCACGTTATTTGCCATAGGAAAAATCTTATGCACTTCATGGTCGTTCGGATCGCTTTCAATCTCTACAGAAAATCTGAACCAACTGGGAGGATGTCATGAATCTCGGATCGCTTTTCACGAGGCACGCGCGTTATCGCCCTGACCACCTTGCGGTGGTATTCGGCCAAAAACGCTTGACCTACCGGGCCTTCAACCAGGAAATCGACAGACTGGCCAATGCCATGCTTGCGCTTGGCATTTCAAAGGGTGACAAGGTGGCCACCATTCTTCCCAATTGCCTGGAGCAACTGGAGGTTTACTGGGCCGTAGCGAAGATAGGGGCCGTGGTTGTTCCCCTGAGCTCTCTGCTTCGTGCCGGGGCCATGGCTACCCTTCTGCAGGACGCTGACGCGGTGATGGTCATAACCGATGCAGAACATGCGGGAGCCATCGATTCCATTAAGGAGAGACTCAAGAATATCAAACATGACCGGTATCTGGTGATCAATGGGCCGGAATTGTCCGGGTTTCGCAACTACCAATCCCTCAAGGCCGGCGCAACCGACGAAGAACCGGAAGGGATCAAAGTAACCCCGGATGATCCCTTCAATATCATGTACAGCAGTGGAACAACAGGTATGCCCAAAGGGATTGTGCATACCCATTCCATCCGGATGGCCTATTGCACTTCCTTTGCGGCAGCCTACCGGATGACGCCGGAAAACGTTACCATGCACGCCGGGGCGATCGTTTTCAATGGGGCCTTTGTGGACATGATGCCCACCTTTTTTGTCGGGGCCACGTACATCCTGCTGCCTCAATTTGACCCTGTTTCCTACATTGAAACGATTCAGAAGGAAAAAGTCACCCACATCATGGTGGTACCCGCACAGGTGATCGCCATGCTCAACGCACCCAATTTTTCTCCTGAAGCCCTGGAATCCCTGGAGATGATCCTTTCACTGGGTGCCCCTCTTCTTTTAAAGCACAAAGAGGAACTGAACAAGCAGTTGCCGGGCAGGTTCTACGAGCTTTATGGACTGACCGAAGGATTCGTCACCGTACTCGATAAATATGACTATCCAAAGAAACCCGAATCCGTGGGTTCTCCACCGCCTTTTTTTGAGATGAAGATTCTGGACGAACAGGGAAAGGAAGTCCCCCCCCATGAGGTGGGTGAAATCTGCGGTCGGGGTCCCATCCTGACACCCGGCTATTACAAGCGCCCGGACCTGACGGAATCCGCCATCGTGGACGGGTGGCTCCATTCCGGCGATATGGGCTACGTGGATGAGGATGGCTTCCTATACCTGGTTGACAGGAAAAAGGACATGATCATCTCAGGGGGCGTCAATGTCTACCCTAGAGACATCGAGGAGGTTATTGTTCAGCATCCTGCGGTAAGGGAGGCCGCCGTTTTTGGTGTCCCCGACGAAAAGTGGGGGGAGACACCGCTTGCGAACGTTATTCTTCACGAGAAGGGAAGCATCGCCAGTCAGGATCTGAAGATCTGGATAAACGATCATGTGGAGGCCAAGTTCCAGAGGGTGCATGACGTGGCCATTCTGGAGGATTTTCCGCGCAACGTGGCCGGCAAGACCCTTAAGCGGGAAATGCGAAAGCCTTACTGGGAGAGGAGTGAAAAGGGCCTCTAGTTTAGACAGCCCTGTTTTCTTGGAGGGCCTGAAAGTGAGATTTCTTCTCGAGAAGGATTTGCACATTCAAAAAGGGAGGGGGTGACGCAGAAAGGGAACAGTTTTTCAAAACGGAAACCATTGGGGTTAATGTTTCTTTAAAGGAGGGACAAAAATGAAAGGTCATTCAAAAATTCTAATTGGTATTTTGTCATTTCTGTTTGTAGCGGGCATGACCCTGGCAAGCAATGTATCAGCGGAGGACACCATCCGGATCGGATGGACCGCCGACATGCCGGGGGTTGGGGCGACATTTTACGCTTCTCAGAAAAAGGCCCTCGAACTCTTTTTTGAAGAGACAAATGCGGCCGGCGGGATTCTGGGTAAGAAATTGAAGCTCATTATCCGTGATTCCAAGCTCAAACCGGATGTGGGTGCGACCATGGCAAGGGAACTGATCCTCAATGAAAAATGTGAGTTCCTGATCGGCCCCACGAGCAGCGGTGTGGCGTTGGCGGTAACCAAAGTGGCCAAAGAGTTTAAGAAGATTGTCTATTTTCACACCTCCAACACCGAAAAATTAACGACCACGGACTTTCAGCCCTACATGTTCCAGGTTGTCCCCAACACGGGGATTGAAGGGCGTGGCATTGCCATGTTCCTTTCCAAGAAGCCCTACAAGCGATACTGCTACATCGGTCCTGATTACGCCTATGCCCATAGCCAGTGGGATGCCTTCAAGAAAAATCTTCTGAAGTTAAAACCCGATGTACAGATTCTGAAGGCCGTCTGGTCCAAGTTAGGAGAGACCAATTATGCTCCGTACATCCCGACCTTGATGGCAAAAAATCCCGAGGTCATTTATACGAGCCTCTGGGGTGGCGGGCTGAGCAGTTTTATCAAACAGGCCAAGCCCTACGGCCTTTTCAAGAAATCCAGTATTACCTCTCTGTATGATCTGGATATGATGAGGGCAACGGGTAAGGACATGCCCGAAGGTCTCCTGGGTTACGCCCGCTGCCCGTTTTACGCAGTGGGTACCCTGGATATGCAGGTATTTGTGGAAAAATATCACAAAAAGTACAATGAGTGGCCATCGGATTGGGCCTGCATGGCATATGACGGCATGGTTGCACTTACCACGGCCATAAAAAAGGCCGATAGCGCCAAGTCCGAAGACGTGGTCAAGGTCTTGGGGGGGTTGCGTTATGCATCCCTTCGGGGTTCCCGCTACATCCGCGCCGTGGATCATATGGCCAATGTAGGGCTCTATGTGGGCTACACAGCCAAAGACCCCAGGTACAAGAAGTTCCTCATCCTTAAAGATGTTGTGGAGGTTCCCGCAGAAAAGGTATGGTTGCCCGTAGAAGAGGTTAAAAAACTGCAGGCTAATTAATGACAATTCATCCGGTTTCGTCCCCGGCCTGCCGGGGAACGTGACCGGATAAGTGATCCCTTTGACCTGAAAATCCCGCATCCAGGAAGTGTCTATGACCATAGAATTTTTCTTTTTTGTACTGATAAACGGCCTCAGCCAGGGCATGGTGCTCTTTATTGTGGCATCCGGGCTTTCTCTGGTATTCGGGGTTTTAAGGGTGATCAACTTTGCCCATGGTTCCCTGTATATGATGGGAGCATTCCTGGCCTTCTCCGTTAGCACGCTTCTCAACACGGGATCCCTGTTCTCCTTTATTCTGCTCATGGTCGTGGTTCCACCGGCCATCGCCCTGTTGGGCCTGGGGTTGGAGATCCCTTTTTTTCGCCGCATCTACGGCAAGGAACACCTGCTGCAGCTCCTGCTCACATACGCCCTCCTCCTCATCCTGGACGACGTGTGCCGCCTGGTCTGGGGGGGGGATATCCGCAATGTTGCGCGCCCGGAACTCCTGGCCGGATCAATCCCTTTTTTCGGGCAATACCTGCCGACCTACAATGTCTTTATTCTTGTGGTCGGTCCACTCATTGCCCTGGCGTTATGGCTATTGCTTTACCGGACGCGGTCCGGCAACCTTATTCGTGCTGCCGTTTCCCAGCCGGAGATGCTGGGGGCCCTGGGAGTGAATGTGGCATGGGTCATGACGGGAACCTTCATGCTGGGTTGCTGGCTGGCAGGGTTGGGCGGCGTTTTCATGTCCGCGCTTGCAAACATTGATCTGGGGATCGGTATGGAGAAAATCATCGAGTGCTTTGCCGTGGTGGTCATTGGAGGCCTTGGAAGTGTGGGAGGGGCCCTTCTAGGCTCCCTGATTATTGGATTGGGGGTGTCGTTCATCCAGTTGCCCCTCAGCCGGTTAGCCATTATTTTTCCTTATATTGCAATGGCCCTCATCCTGATCATCAGGCCCTGGGGACTCTTTGGTAAACCTGAACGGTAATGCTAAAGATCAAGGAAAATAACCCGAAAATGGAAGACTCGCGGGCCGCAAATAAGAACCTGATCGCTGGCGGAGCCTTCGTGGCGGCTCTCTTTATCCTTCCCTTTGTCCTCGCGCAATTTGGAACGAGAGGGGAATATTGGATCTGGGTTACGACGGAAATGATTATCATGGCACTTTTCGCCACAAGCCTGAATCTTATCCTGGGCTTCGGCGGAATGGTCAGTTTCGGGCATGCCGCCTTTTTCGGTGTGGGCGCCTACACCTTGGCCCTGCTCATGAAAAAGGCGGGAGTTCCATTGGGTCTGGCCTTGATAGCGGCACCATTTTTTGCAGCCGTGGCGGCCGCCATCATCGGCTGGTTTTGCGTGCGCTTGATCGGGCTCTACTTTGCCATTCTCACTTTAACCTTCGGCCAGCTTCTCTATATGATCGCATTCCAGTTGTATACCTTTACGGGCGGGGATGACGGCATCCACGGCATACCCAAACCGGAATTCTTAGACCCTGTAAACTACTACCTGCTCTGTCTTGCTCTCTTCCTCATAAGTTTCTTCGTCATGAAGATGGTCGTGAAATCTCCTTTCGGCTTGTCCATCAGGATCACCAGAGAAAACCCCGAACGGGCCAAATTCATTGGCATAAACGTGCGACGCTATCAACTTCTCAATTTCATCATTGCCGGCTTTTTTGCAGGCTTGGCGGGGGGGCTTTACACTGAACTGAACCGTTTTGCCCAAACCGACTTTCTGCACTGGAGCAAATCAGGGGACGCCATATTCGCCTGTCTTGTGGGTGGGATGTATTCTTTTATTGGTCCGGCCATCGGCTCCAGTGTCTTGATTTTCCTGCATATCGTTATTCAAGAGATTCATCAAAGCCTGGTGGAAATCTGGGCCATTATCCTGGGTATCATTTTGTTGGGGGTGGTACTCTTTGCCCCCGAGGGACTGGTGGGGCTTTATGAAAAGCTATTCAAGAAATCATGAAAAATATCTTGTTTTACTGAGGAGAACCATTAGGGCGCAAAATGACGGATAACATTCTTGAAATCAAGAATCTCTTCAAATCCTTTGACGGGAACACCGTAATCAGCAACATCAATCTCTCGGTTCTGGATGGCGAGCTGAGTTCCATCATAGGACCCAATGGTGCCGGAAAAACCACTCTATTCAACCTGATCACAGGCTATCACTTGGCAGACAGTGGAGGGATCTACTTTCAAGGCAGAGACATAACCGGCATGCAGCCTTACGCTATCGTGAGACAGGGTATCGGCAGATCTTTTCAGATTACGAATATCTTTCCGAAGCTGTCAGTCCTGGAAAACATCGTGGCAACGATCATTACACACCGGCGGAAGAACCTCAACATCATCACGCCAACCAGCAAACTGAAGGTCGTGCATGAAAAAGCCTACGAAATGCTTGAAAGGGTGGGAATGGTTGACATGGCCCACCTTCAATGCGGCACACTGGCCCATGGAAACCAGAAAAGGCTGGATATCGCCGTGGCCTTGGCCCTGCAGCCAAAATTACTGCTATTGGATGAGCCCACAGCGGGGATGAGTCCGGAAGAGCGATGGCAAACCGTGGAGCTTATTCAGAGTCTCTGGAAACAATTGGGAATCACCATGCTGTTTATCGAACATGACATGGATATCGTCTTCGGCATTTCACAGAAGGTAACCGTCCTGGGTTACGGTGTAATGCTCGCGGCGGGAACCCCGGAAGAGATTTCGCGAAATGAGAAGGTTATTGAAGCCTATCTGGGGGAAGAAGTCTGACCATGGAATTGGAGCTCAACAAGATCAACACGTTTTATGGACTGAGCCACGTCCTTTTCGATGTCTCTCTTCAAGTGGATACGAGTGAAGTGGTTGTTTTGCTGGGTAGAAACGGGGCGGGCAAGACCACCACCATGACGAGCATAATAGGGTTGAATCCGCCAAAAACGGGATCGGTCGTTTACCGGGGAGAGGAGATTGCCGGGCTGGCTGCTTTTAAGATCGCCCGCAAGGGTATCGGTTTCGTTCCCGAGGACCGAAGGATATTTCCTGATCTCAGCGTGTATGCCAATCTGGATGTGGGCCGGAAACCTTCAAAACAGAACCAAACCACATGGACAATCGAGAGGATTTATGAGCTGTTCCCTGTCCTTGAAAAGTTTACGCATCGGCGGGGCGGCACGCTGAGCGGCGGAGAACAGCAGATGCTGACCATCGCCCGGACACTGATGGGTGACCCGAATCTTCTTCTTCTCGATGAACCTTCCGAGGGACTCGCGCCTATTATCGTAAAAGTGCTCGGCAAATTTCTCGATGTGATCAAGGGAGAAGGTCTCACGGTTCTTCTTTCAGAACAGAACTCAAAGTTCGCCCTCAAACATGCAACCCGAGCCTACATCGTGGATAACGGTGAAATCAAGTATCACGGAAGCATTGCTGAACTGGAACAGGACGAAGAGGTAAAGAAACGGTACCTGGCTGTCTGAGGATCAATGTTCCTTTGAGCCACTCTAGACAGCGTGTGGGTGCGGTGAATTTGCCAATAGGTTATCAGAACGAAGGAGGGAGAATGATGAATGCAATAAAGTCGCTGGGTCTTTTGGTGTGTTTTCTCTTGTGTTTTGCTTTTGTTTCCACCCCGGTCACGGAGGCGAAACCGATCAAGATTGCCCAGATTGAGGCACTGAGTGGTCCATTTGAGCAATTCGGCAATCAGAGCCGGGATGGATTCCAGTTGGGTATGGAATATGCCACCAATGGAACCATGAAACTCCTTGGCCGTCCCGTTGAGATCATCCTGAAGGATACGCAGATCAAGCCGGCCATCGGCAAGCAATTGCTCACCGAGGCTTACAAAGACGATAAAGTGGACCTGGCCGTTGGCCCCACCTCCTCTGCCGTGGCCATGGCCGCGCTTCCAGTGCCCCTGGAATTCAAGAAGATCCTGGTGGTGGAGCCCGCGGTTTCGGACACCATTACCGGCAAGGACAGCAACCGTTATGTCTTCAAAACCTCACGAAATTCCTCCCACGACGCCATAGGCAATGCCCTGGTGATCGCCAGGCCGGGCGTAAACATCGCAACCGTCGCCCAGGACTACACGTTTGGCCGGACATTCGTGGAAAAATATAAGAAGGCCTGTGAGGACAGGGGTGCCAAGATCGTCATAGAGGAGTTCCTCCCCATCAAGACTGTTGACTTCACAGCGTCGGCCCAGCGTATTATCAAGGCCATGAAAGACATAAAGGGCAACAAATACCTCTTTCTCAACTGGGCGGGAAAAGGCAGCCCCCTGAACAAATTCCACAGCATGGAGCTGGACAAGAAATATGGCATCAAGTTGACCACCGGTGGCAACATCCTGCCGGTCCTCAAGGGTTACAAACCCTTTGCAGGAATGGAGGGATCCGGGTACTATTATTATACCAACCCGAAAAATGAGATGAATGACTGGCTTATCGCCAAGTACAAGGAACGGTTCAAGGGGATGCCGCCTGACTTTTTCGTGTGTGGCGGTTTTGCGGCAGCCATGTTCGTTGCCAAGGCCATCGAAAAGGCCGGCTCCACGGATACGGAAAAACTGATCGCGGCCATGGAGGGCCTGGAGTGGATGACGCCCAAGGGAAAGATGATCATGCGCAAGAGAGACCATCAGGCGCTACAGTCGATGTTTCATTTCAAACTCAGGGTCGATCCCAAGGTCTCCTGGGCCATTCCCGAACTGGTCAAGGTGCAGACCATAGAGGATCTAGACATTCCACCAACCCGATAATTTGAACCATGGCGGGACCTGAGACCTGGGCCCGCCATTTCTCTTTTTCTAAGCATTTTCTGCTATTGCCCGGGATAACTCAATCCGTCCCCGGATTAGTGCCCTTCGGGATGAATGAGGGCGTCATTTTGGAGTCGAAAATGGACCCAGTACCGGTCATCGAGACCAGGGATTTGACCATTCGCTTTGGCGGCAACGTGGCCGTCAACAGGGTCAATCTGGCATTCGAAGCCTTTTGTCTCAAGTCCATTATCGGCCCGAACGGAGCAGGCAAGACCACTTTTTTCAACCTGATCAGCGGTCAATACAATCCCACATCGGGGCAGATCTTTTTCAAGGGACAAGACATAACCCACTTGGATCCGGCCAGCCGGACCAGGCTGGGTATCGGCCGTTCCTTTCAATTAACCAATATATTTCCCTCGTTGAGTGTGCTGGAGAACGTGCGTCTGTCCCTGCAATCCAAGAGAGATGTGGGGATGGTTTTCTGGCGCCATTTCCATTCCTACACGGAGCTTGAGGACCGGGCCTACGCCCTTCTCAAACAGGTGCTTTTGGAAGATCGCTGGAATGACGAAGCCAACAGCCTGACTCACGGGGAACAGCGCAAACTGGAGATTGCTATTCTGCTTGGATTGGACCCTGCGGTGCTTCTGCTGGATGAACCCACAGCCGGCATGAGCATTGAAGAGGTGCCGGCCATTTTGGAGATCATCCAGGACTTGAAGGCAGCCAGGAACCGGACCATCCTGCTGGTCGAACACAATTTCGACATGATCATGAGCCTCTCAAATTCCATCGCCGTGCTCAAGGAAGGGCAACTCATCTGTGATGATACGCCTGAGGCGGTAGCCCGGAATGACGAGGTCCAGGCGGCCTACCTCGGGGGAGGGGTCAAACATGACTGAGCCCATACTCTCCCTCAAAGAGGTCCACTCACATATGGGGCAGCACCACATCCTGCAGGGCGTCACCATGGACGTAGCGGCCGGCCGACTGACGGTACTGCTTGGGCGGAACGGGGCTGGAAAGTCGAGTACTCTGCGGGCCGTCATGGGTCTGAACCCGGTCACCGCAGGTGAAATCCGCCTTGAGGGCCACCGCATTCACGGTCTCAAACCCTTCGCCATAGCCCGCTTGGGTGTGGGTTTTGTGGCCGAAGATCGGGCCGTTTTCTACAGACTGAGTGTGGAAGAAAACATCCGGCTTTCCATGTTCAAGGAAAACAGCCGGGCCGGGGAGCGGATGGCGATGATTCATGAGCTCTTCCCCGACCTGAAAAGGTTCTGGCACGCAAAGGCCGGGCTTCTCTCCGGGGGACAAAAACAGATGCTGGCCATCGCACGGGCCTTTGTCAACGACCACAAACTCCTGCTTGTGGATGAGCCTTCCAAGGGGCTTGCGCCCATTGTGGTCGGTCAGGTGGGAGAGTCGCTTATCAAAATCCGAGAAAAGACGACGGTCATCCTGGTGGAACAGAACTTTCACCTGGCGAATATGGTGGGAACACATTTCTTCATCCTGGATGACGGCCGGATTGTCCATCAGGGTCTCATGGAAGAACTGGCGGAACGGCAGGAACTGAAACAAAGATATCTGGGGATCGGATGATGGGAAGGAGAAGGAATGGACGCTGAAGCGGCCGCGACCCAACTGCAAGACCCGGATGGTTTCAACATGAAGCGGTTGGTCACCTGGGTATGTTCCATAGGCATCTGGTTCCTGCCGCTTATCTGGGTCGATCCTACCACCTACATGGTGTTGACCGTTGCGGGAGTGGCCTTCGGGATGCTCCTGTTCATGGTAGCCTCCGGCATGACCGTCATCTTCGGACTCATGGACATCCTCAACCTTGCCCATGGCGCCCTGTTTGCCCTGGGGGCCTACACAGGAGGCTACTGGGTCCTCAACCTGTTGGAAAAATGGGGCTGGGTCGAATATGGAACGGTGATGCAGAGCATCTGGAGTCTCGTCCTGGCCATCCTGACAGGGGCCGCGGCAGGCGCACTTTTGGGCATCATCATCGAGCGGGTCATTATCAGGGGCGTCTATGGGGATCATCTCAAACAGATTATGATTACCATGGGTGTGCTCTACGTAATGACGGAGGTCACAAAGATCTTCTGGGGAGCGAATCCCGAGGTCGTCCTGGTTCCCATGACGTTCCAGGGCAGCTACGATATCTTCGATGTCATCGTGGGTAAATTCAGGATCGCGGCCATTGTGATCGGCGTGTTGATGTTCGCCGGCATACAGGTGGTCCTGCTCAAGACCAAGATCGGTCTTATTGTGCGGGCAGGTGTGGAAAACCGGGAGGCGGTCCAGACCTCAGGGTACAATATCAACCGCATTTTTACCGGTGTGTTTACGGCCGGCGGTGCCCTGGCAGGCATTGGCGGAACCATGTGGTGTGTCTTTCAACAACAGGTCTATCCCGATATCGGCCTGGAGAACATCATCTTTGCCATGATCGTGGTGGTCATCGGCGGCCTGGGGTCTGTCACGGGCAGTTTCCTGGGTGCCCTCGTTGTGGGTCTGTCCTTTAACTATGTGGCCTTCCTGCTGCCGAAGCTGGCCCTCGGGGTCAACATACTCATTATGGTTGTGGTATTGATCATTCGGCCCTGGGGTTTAATGGGTGAGAAGCAAGGGGATTGAAATCATGGGCCACGATCTGAATCCCGTTCAACAGCAAAGGCTTGTGGAACAGAAGACCCGGTTCAGCAGGCCATCTTTCCTGGTCCAGGTGGCCCTGGTCCTGTTGCTCTTGATGGTGCCTTTCAATCCATCGTTTCGGGTCATGGATGCGGCAGCCAAGATCATGCTCTTTACAGTGGTTGTGGCCTCCTACGACCTCATCCTGGGCTATACGGGCCTGCTCTCATTTGCCCATGCCATGTTTTTTGGTATAGGGGCTTATTCGGTGGCTTTGATATGCTATCACTCGGGGACGCCCCAATGGTATCACCTTTTCCTGGCCACAGGCGCCTCTCTGATCCTGAGCGTTTTTCTCGCGCTGGTCCTGGCCTTCTTTTCCCTCCGGACCAAAGCCATATTTTTTGCCATGCTGTCCCTGGCGCTGGCAGATTTCTTCCACCTCCTGGGTATCACCTGGAGCGATCTGACTTTGGGCGAAGATGGCGTGACCTTCAACCTGCCGGGGATTTTCAACATGAATTGGGCGGGGGTTCGTTTTCTGGATATCCATTTCAGCGCCAGGATGATGATCTACTATTTCATCCTGCTGGTGTCCGTGATCCTTTTTCTTTGTCTCGTGCGTTTTGTCCGTTCGCCTGTGGGCCGTGTTCTCAAGTCTATTCGTGACAACGAGCAGCGATCCACGGCCCTGGGTTACAAAACTTTCCGTTATCAGCTCCTGTCCATTGTCTTCGGGTCCTCACTTGCCTCTCTGGGCGGGATTCTCTATGCCATGTGGTTGGGATTCGTAGATCCGGACAGTGCACTGGGCGTCTTCAGTATGGTGGATTACTTGCTCATGGTCATCATCGGGGGCCTCGGCACCCTGTACGGCAGCATCATCGGCGTGGCATTTTTTATTACGACCCAGGCCTGGCTGCCCGATCTGCTGAAGGGCATTGCAGCCCTTCTCCCACCTTCAGAGATTATCGCCCGCATAGCGGAGCGCTGGATGGCCTTTCTCGGGCTGCTGTTTATTGTTGCCATTATGGTTTTTCCCAAAGGTGTGGTGGGCACGATCCGAGAAAGGCTGTCTATCCGCAAGGGGGCGGGGAGAGTGAAGCGAACATAGATCGACCACCCACTGTGCCGCGGGTGGCTTCCTATGAGCAATAAAGTGGAGGAGAACCTGACAATCTTTTTCAGATGCTTTCTAAACACTCCGGAGGGCTGGGCCTTTTACGATTCCATCAATGACAAACAGAAGGAGATTGGCAATGTCCGAACCGATCATGAAAAAGGCCAAGGGAGACGGCGTTTCCATCAATCTGGCAATCTGGGAAGGAAAAGGCAAGACCGTCATCTGCATCCACGGCATCACCGCCAACTGCCGCTCGTGGGATGTGGTTGCCTCGGCCTTGTCTCCAACACACCGGATCGTAGCCATGGATCTCAGGGGGAGAGGGGGGTCGGACAAACCGCCTTCCGGGTATTCTCTGGACCACCACATGAAGGACATCATTGGTGTCATGGATGATCTCGGGCTTGAAAAGGCCGTCATTATGGGGCACTCCCTGGGCGCCTTCATCTCTCTGGCCTTCGGTGCCAGGCACCCCGAGCGTGTAGACCGTATCGTCCTGGTCGACGGAGGCGGAAAACTGTCGCAGGAACAATTTGACAGGGTTTTTTCGGCCATCAAGCCTGCACTGGACCGTCTGGGCATGGTTTTTCCCTCTGAGGATGCCTACCTTGAGGCCATGAAGGCCGGCCCTTACATCCATCCCTGGTCCGATGCCATCGAGGGTTATTATCGGCATGAACTGGAGGATGCAAATGGGGGTGTTCGTTGCAACATCAGTCCCGAACACATCGATGAGGAGGCCGAAAATGTAAGGAAGGAGGAACCTGACACGTTTTACGACAAGGTGGATTCCAGGGTCCTGATCCTGAGGGCCACCGAGGGGTTTGTGAGCCAGGACGATCTCCTCCTTCCGGAGCCCGTCGTCAGGAAGATGGTGAAGGAGATCCCCCGTGCCACGCGTTTTGATGTGCAGGGTGTGAACCACTACGGGGTCGTGTTGCAGCCCGATGAAGGCAGAGATAGGGCCCTCCTTGATTTTCTAGCGGAATAGGGGAGCCGGGAGAAAAAAATGTCGAAAAGAAGGGGTCTCAACAGGGGTGTCGCTGTCATCGGCGCCGGCATGTCGAAGTTCGGGATGTTCAAAGAAAGGGATTCAAAGGATCTGTTTGCCGAGGCCTTCAGGGAAGCGGTTGGATCGGTGGACAAGGGGCTGGATCCGAAGGAAATCGATGCCCTCTACCTGGGAAACTTTTCCAATGATTTCTTTGTGCATCAAGCCCATTGGGGGCCTATTATTTCAGACCTGATCGGCCTGGCGCCAAGGGCTGCCACAAGGACGGAGGGCGCCTGCGCGTCGAGTGCGCTGGCCTTTCGGGAAGGCGTCTTTGCCATAGCTTCAGGGTTTTACGATATGGTGCTGGTGGGCGGTGTGGAGGAGATGTCCAAGCGAAGCACTGAACAGGTGGCCGAAGGGCTGGCTCTTGCCACGGTTCCTTATGAAGGGCGTGCCGGGTTCACGTTCCCTGGTGTCTTCGGTGCAGTAGCCACGGCCTATTTTGCGAGATATGGGGCCGGCCGCGAAAATCTCATGGATATTACCATCAAGAGCCACGAAAATGCCCCCCTGAACCCGAAGGCCCAGTTCCCCTTCACGATCAGGGATATGATGAACACCAAGATCGAGAGTGCCGGGAAAAAGGGCAAACCTCTGCCAGAGTGGGAGGATGAAAAGGCCTTCCTCCGTGACCCGCTCGTGAACCCGATGGTCGCGTGGCCCATGCACCTCTTCGACTGCTGTCCCATCAGCGACGGCGCGAGTTGCATGCTGCTCGTTGCCGAAGAAATGGCGAAGCGCTTTACCGATGATCCGGTCTATGTGGCGGGCATCGGACAAGGGAGCGGAAAGGGTCTCCACGCCTGTGAAGAACTGACCTCTTTTGAGGCCACCCGTTATGCGGCCGCAGAGGCCTACGGGATGTCGGGGCTGACCCCGGATGACATCCAGTTCGCCGAGGTCCACGACTGCTTTTCAATCGCGGAGCTTTTCCACATAGAAGACCTCGGGTTTTTCAAACCGGGCGAGGGCTACAAGGCCGTTGCGGAGGGCCAGACGAGGCTGAACGGGCCCCGACCCATCAACACGTCAGGGGGACTCAAGAGCAAGGGCCACCCGGTGGGTGCGACAGGTGTGGCACAATTGTACGAGGTCTGGACCCAGTTGAGAGGAAAGGCGGGAAAGAGACAGGTCCCCATCATGGACCTGCGGGTCGGGGCGGCCCACAACCTGGGTGGTACCGGCGGGACGTGTACGCTGACCATCCTTGAGAGGAGATGAGGTGATGGAGCAGAGACCCATAAACGATATTTCATTCGAAAAGTTCCTGGGTGAGGAAAGGCTCATGGGATCGGCGTGTGGATCCTGCGGCGCCCGTTTTGTCCCTCCACGTTCACTTTGCCCGACATGTTATGGATCGGAAATGAAGTGGTTGGAAATGCAAGGTACCGGAAAACTGGCCGCTTTCACCTGTATTACCATTGCTCCGCCATTTATGATTGCCCAGGGCTATAATCGAAAAAATCCCTACTGTTCGGGTGTCGTCGAACTGGATGAGGGAGGTCGAGTGGACGCACGCATCATCGGTGTCGATGCCACAAAACCTGAGGAGATCAAGGTGGGCATGCCGGTCAAGGTGACCTTCATCCACTGGGGTGAGGAAGAAGAGACGTTCCTGGCTTTTAAACCGGGGCAGAGCATGCCCGTCCATGGGCACGATGATGACTTCTACCGAAGTCGCTTTTCACCCGGGTCCTCCAAAACCCCATAGCACCCCAAGTCGGAACTCAGGCTGCGAAAAAATCCCTGAAAGCTCGAATCGCCGATGCGATGTCGTCCTGATCCACATCCAGGTGCGTCACCAGGCGAACCCGTTTTCCGCCCGTGATCAGGACACCCCTCTCCTTGAGGTATGCGGGGAGTGCGGTTGTCTCACCTTCAAGCGGTTCAATAAATACCATGTTGGTCTGCGCATCTGAATAGTCAACGTTCAGGCCGTCGATCCCGGATAAACCTTCCGCCAGCAGGGCGGCGTTCCTGTGATCCTCCTCCAGCCTCTTCACGTTGTTTTTCAGGGCATAGATCCCTGCGGCCGCAAGAATTCCCGCCTGCCGCATCCCGCCGCCGAGGACCTTGCGCCAGCGACGGGCCTGCTTTATGGTTTCTCTGGTTGAGCAGAGAACGGAACCCACCGGCGCGCCGAGGCCCTTGGACAGGCAGATCGATACCGAGTCAAAATGTCGGGTGATCTCCTGGACAGGGACGGAGAGTTTTATGGCCGCGTTGAAGACACGGGCCCCGTCAAGATGCATTTTCAGGTGGTGCCCCCGGGCAAACCCACCCGCCCTTGAAAGATAGTCAAGGGGCAATGCCCTTCCGGCCTGCGTATTCTCGAGACAAAAGAGCCGGGTTGTGGCAAAGTGAAAATCGTCGGGCTTGACAGCCTCGGCGGCCTTTTCAAGGTCCAGGGTACCGTCAGGGCCGAAATCCAGGGGTTGGGGTTGAATGGAGCCGAAAACGGCGGCTCCACCGCCTTCGTATCTGTAGGTGTGGGCCAGTTGTCCCACGATGTATTCATCCCCCCTTTCACAGTGGGACAGGAGGGCCAGGAGGTTGCTCTGGGTGCCGCTGGTGGCGAAGATGGCCGCTTCGGTCCCCATCATGTGGGCCGCAAGTTCCTCCAGACGATTGACCGTGGGGTCCTCGCCGTAGACGTCGTCGCCCACGTCGGCCTCTGCCATGGCAGCCCGCATGGGCGGTGTTGGCGTCGTTACGGTATCACTTCTCAGATCTATGGCCTTTGCTTCCATCATGGGGTAAGTCTTCCTTTCCTGGTGGAATGAAATGAGTGAAACGGTCTCTTCCCTTCAGGATCGATCAGGTTTTTTTGGGTGGGAGTTTTTTTCTCCCCATGATTTCACGATGCAGAACTACTTGCTGCCAAAACGGTTCAAATGGACCTTTTCATAGGGCAGGCCTTCTTTTTCGTGGGGTGGCTTTTCCTCGGCCGGGTACCCCACGGCGATCATGGAAAGGACCTTCATGTGGGAAGGCAGACCCAGAACCTCTGCGATATACCTTTCGGCCGGTTCAGTCCCCTGGTGCATCCTCTCCCGAATCTGGATCCAGCAACTCCCAAGGTCCAGTGAAGCGGCCGTCAAATGGATAATAATGGAGGCGATGGAAGCATCTTCCACCCAGATGTCGGATTTCTTGGGGTCCGCACAGACCACGACCCCCAAAGGGGCCCCTTTGATAAATGTGGAACCGTGCTCCTTGGCCAGCGAGAGCTTCTGAAGGATGCTTTGGTCGGTCACCACGACAAATTCCCAAGGGTTTCGCCCGATGGATGACGGAGCCCGCAACGCGGCCTCAATCAGGTGGTCAATCTTTTCAGGTTCGATTTTCTTGTCCTCGTACTTGCGGATACTTCTTCTTTTCTCTAATAGTGATAGCAACATGAAAATCCCTCCTTCAAATACTATTTATTGATTCAGATTTCTGCCGATTTACTCGGCATATTCCATCTTCGACGCGGCTATGGATCAGGCCAGCTTTTTGTACTGTTTAAATAAAAGCAACCCTCCCCAGAGAAATGCAGCGATGAATACGATCGTACCCATGACGACGGCTATTCTTGCCAGCAAATGATCATACCGCAGAAGCCCTGTTTCCGCCAGGATAAATTCCCAATCGTGGAAACCATAGGGGGATGAACGGCCCACATTTCCCCCGAGGAGAGGCAGACTGAGCGACCGGGCGTCGTTGATGTAGGGTGCCAGGTCGAAAAAATTCTGTCCAAACCACCAGAGTGAAACGGAACCGCCAAAAGGATCCCGCGTCTGGATCAGCAGCACGCCAAGGCAAACCAGCGGCATCAAGAGCTGTCCAAGGCTCCCTCCCAAAGAAGTCATGAGTCGACCGAATGGACGAAAGACAATGTGGCCGAACTCATGAAAGGGCAGGTTCACGTAGTGCATGAGGGATGTTCCGGACTTATTGCTTTCGATGGGGGCGATCATAAAGGATATCCCCCAGACGACGATAATGAGGAACGTAATGATTCTGCCGGCGAAACACAGCCGGTTGACAGGGGATGGTGTGTAAAAGAGCAAGCGGGAGATGCCGACAGCCGATGGATCCGTGGTTTCCGAAATGTTTTCTCCAGTCATTTCTGAAGGCTCGGAAAAACTCTTCTGCGCTCTATCGTATTTATTAAATATGAGCCCACAGCGTACACATTCGGTGTTGGATGCGTCCTGTTCGTGACTGCATTTGGGACAGTGCAGGGTGTCCGGTTCCATAAGGACGCATCATACAACAATCGGTCGCGGGGTCAAGGGGGTGGAATAGGGAACAGAGGAATTTCTATTTCCGTCGGCCCTTGGACCTGTGAATGAACAGGGGGAGTGAGAACTTCAAATGAAAGAAGAAATCCCAATTCACAATTCAGGATCATTTTGGTATCTTGGTACAGGCCAAATCGGGGAGGAGACAAGAAAGAGCCATCCCTTGAAAACCGGGGACGGAGAACGTCCGGCGTCCGGGTTTAGCGGCGCCTTCCATGGATCGCTTGACCTATGAAAGGAGGACCTATGTTTTTAAGAAGAACGGTTATGTTTCTTATCACGGTGTTCCTAATCGTTGCCCCGTTACCAACCCATGCTGACGAGATCTGGCTCTCAAACGGGGATCATCTCACCGGAAAAGTTATCAGCATGGTAGCGGGGAAACTTTATTTTGAAACAACTTACGCTGGGAAAATCGCTGTTTCATGGGAGAAAATCGCCGGCCTGAATACCGAAAATCCTATCAAGGTCGTTTTAAAGGACGGGACTTCAGCTGAAGGAAAAGTCGAGGCCGAAGGCTCGGGAAAGGCGAATGTGAAGCCGAAACAACTTGAAGAACCGATCAGGTTCATGCTGGCCCGTGTAAAGGAAATCAACCCGGCTCCCCCTGGCCCGGCCGTCAAGTTGAAAGGTCGAATCAACATCGGGACGAACGTTACGAGGGGTAACACCCAAACCGACAGCTATTATGGAGACGGTGAACTTGTCGCCCGAACGCAAAAAAACCGGTTTAGTCTGGGGGGTAGGTTTGTCCGGGAAAAGGATAAAGGTGACGATACGGTCGACAACCAGACTGCCTATATGAAGTATGATCATTTTGTCACAAAGAAGCTGTACTTTCAGGCGAATGCCAGGGGGACAAAGGATCGCTTCAAGGATCTAAATCTGAGAACGGCCTTTGGACTGGGTCTGGGCTATCAATTCCTGGAAACCGACAGGAGCAATCTGTTTTTTGAGGCGGGCGTCAGCTACGTCAATGAAGACTATATTGTGGCCGAGGACAATGGCTTTGCGGCCGGTCGTTGGGCGTTGGGTTTTGACTACCTTCTTTATAAGGATATGGTGCAGTTCTTTCACTCCCACGAGGGCTTACTCAGTCTTGAAAATAGCGACGACCTGAGCCTCCTGAGCCAGACCGGGTTTCGATTCTTTTTCCTCAAGAACTTCAATGCCACCGCCCAGCTCAACTATGACTGGGACAAGAGCCCTTCGCCCGGCCTGAAGAAAGCGGACAAAACCTATATTTTCACGCTTGGCTATCAGTTTTAGGCGCCCCTAGGTCCCCAGGTGGTTTTTCCGCTGGACCGGGAACGCGTTAAAGAAGGTGACGTTGCATGGGCAATTGGTAATGATTCGAGCGTGCGATCGTTTCGCCTCGTTTTGCGGCATACCCGACTCCGGGCACACTCATTTCCAGACGGGCAGCCAACTCCGTCAGTGTCAATCCCAAACCGTTCACAGCCCAATAACAGAGCAGGCTCCTGGCCATGACTTTCCTTTTTTGGTTTCCCCTGGAAACGATTTCATCCGGTTGCATGGAGAATATCTGGCCAACGCTTTCGATCAGACGATTGAGGTTATAGCCCTGGCGGAGTAGATCGTAACGACGTTCGTGTCGTTCCGCCGTGTGGGAAATAATCTCATCCACAAATTCCGGGTCTCCCAGGATCCTTCCATCCGTCTCGATTTTCCCGTCCACCTTTGGTCGGGACGCGAGGGCCATTGACCGGGAGACCAGGCTGCGAATCAGTCCGCCTCCTATCAAATCGTCCGGATGACCCTGGTCCAGACCTGCCTCGATATAAGAAAAGTAAGTCTTCCGTCCGGTTTGTCCGGTGCCCCCAAAACGGAGAAGAACATGGTCCACATCCTGCCACGGCCTCATGGCCAGGCCCATTATGGCGCTGTGACCGCTGAAAGGATATTGATTGAGCTGGGTAAGACCGGAAACAAGCCCCGCCCTGAGTGGATTGAGGTGAATGTATCGAAGCAGTTCCTTGAGATAGATCTCCTCCTGGAAGACAACAGACTTGTAGCGATCTTGAAAGAGCCGGCCCCGACGTCCGTGACGGCGATTGAAGGAGACAGAATAGCCGGTAAGCAATCTCATCATCAGGTTAGGCAGGGGGGTAAGCGTGCCGGTTTTGAACAGGAAATGGGCATGGTTGGGGAGCAGTGCCCATGCATAACATGAGGCACCGGTTTCAGGGAGAAGCGTTGAGAGGCGATTCAGAAGGTTTTCACGGTCATCGTGGTCCCTGAAAACCTCTTGGGGTTCTGTCCCCCGGATCAAGACGTGGTGGAGGAGACCGGGAGCGTCTAATCGCGTTGTCCTGGGCATACCTCTATGTATAGGTCATTCTTCTTGAAGTGTCAATCAGTATTTTAAGGATGTCCCTTTATGCGCAGAAAGGAACTCGGCCTAATCGGATATGGCCTGCGCATACGAGGGGTGGAAAGGCTCCTCCTTGATCTTGAAATTTTCCTGGATTCTCTGGAGAGAAACGAGCCTACCCTTCCGCGAGGAAGGTGTGAGGAAGGATTTCAATTTGGCCTCGAGGACCCTTGGATTCAGCTCTGTAGCGATAGCGATAATGCCCTCCAGGATGATTTTCTGGAGAAGGAGCTCCTGGCTTGTTCTGTCCGCGATCTTTGTCTCGAAAGGGCGAAACAAGAAGTTGGAGAGAATGATACCATAAAGGGTTGACGTGAGCGCGATGGGGATCGTGATCAAGATATTGGCTGTATTGCCCGCACCCGCTATCATGCCGATGAGGCCGATAATACTGCCTACAATCCCAAAAGACGGACACAGCTCAGCCATGGTTCTCAAGACCCGTTCTGATTCAGAGCGCCGCAATTTGAAAAAGTACATTTCGGTGGAGAGAATCTCCCTGATCTGATCTGTCTTGTACCCATCGACCAGTAGTCCGAGTGACCTGCGCAGAAACATGAGGGACGTCTCTTCCTCATCCTCTTCCAGGGAAAGGATCCCCCTCATTTTGCTCTTGACCGACAGATCCACCAGAATTTCAACGATTTCATGGGGCCGTTTAATGGATTTACGGTAGGCGCTTTTCAATATCTTGCAGACGATCATGACACGTTTGCTGGAAAAACCGAGCAAGGTGGCCCCAAGCGTGCCGCCGGCCACGATAAGGAATCCTATGAGATTGAAGTACAGGCCAAGATTTCCCGCCAGAAGAAAACCCAGAGCAAAAACGATGATGCAGATGAAAACAGCGAGTCCGGTGTGAGTTCCCATCCATTTCTCTCTATCCATGTCCTTGATCTCCTTTAGGGTCTAAGAAGTTCTCATTGTCAGGCCTGCTTTCAAAGACGCTTCCGAACTTGTCGAGATCGTCCACAGGGTTGGTTTTGCTGATCATTATCTCGACGCGTCGATTTACCGCTCGATTTTCATCAGAAATATTGGATCGGAGAGGATGTGTATCGGCGTACCCGCTTACACACAGTCTCTCCGCAGGGATGTGCATTTGTTCAATGAGGAATCTGGCCACCGCCGAGGCTCGTGCTGTGGAAAGCTCCCAATTACTTGGAAAATATTGAGTATGAATAGGAATATCATCGGTATGCCCGGCAAGAGTCACCTGATGTGGAATCCTTCGAAGGATTGTCGCTATATGTTTGAGAGCGTCGATAGCGCCAGGCTTCAAATCGGCTTTTCCCGTGTCGAAGAGCAAATCGCTGGTCAAGAGAATCTTGACGGCTTTGTCTGGAATGAGTTCTACGGAGGCAAACTTCTCCATGCCGTCCTCCTGGAACGCGGTTTTGCTCATGTCATAAATCCTCGAAATGCTTGAAACAGGGGCACTGTGAGCGGGTACCGGGGCACTATGAGCGGGTGAAGTAACTTGGTTTTTTGAAGAGGCGTAAACATACAAGACAGCGAAAAGAACAAACATGGTCATCATCAAATCAGACCACGGGATGTGCCACTCAGACCGCCTTACCCTCTCTTCTTGATGAAATGTGTGGTCAAAGGGTGAGAAGAGCACGCGCTCCCCCGCTTCCGCCTTGGTATCACCGGTGTACGATCCATCAAGAGGATCGGTTTCCAGACAGTCCCAATACATGAATCACCCAGCTTTTCACACCTTTCTCAGAGAAAAAAAAACTGTTCGACGGAAAGGAAATACAAGCAACGAACTCCTTCACATGCTTACATCATGCCAAATTTTCGGGAAGTATTTAACCTTTTGAAATGAATGATATATTTTGTGGGGATGAAGGGCCTGATAGATGATGAAGGGAATTATCTTCCTGAAAACTTGACGGAACTGGGAAGGATCTGCACTCTCAACCTGCAGGTGGACTGGTCATTCAATCCTGTGTTCCGACACTCTTGTAGAATTCAGGATACAGTTTCTTGGCACAGTCCGGGCACAGGCTGTGACTGAACTCCGTATCCGAACGATCACGGATGAACTCCTCAACGGCGGTCCAGGAGCCGTTGTCTTCACGGATTTTCTTGCAGTTGGAGCATATGGGCAGAAACTTGCCCAGGGTGTTTTTGATGAACTTTTCGTTGGCTCGAATGCGCAGGCTCAGCATCTGCATCATTTCAATCGCCATGGGGGGGAATTTCTCAATCTCCTTGTGCAGGTCCAACTGCTCCAGGCAAAGGACCCGGGTGTCCTCCTTGGCCACGACACTTACCGAACGGGGCAGATTGTCAATCAGGGCGATTTCCCCGAAATAGGAGCGGGGCCCCAGAATTCCCAGGACCTTCTCGTTGTTGTCTCCAAGGCCTTTAACGGCTTGAACCGTCCCGCTCACCACAACGAAGAGGCTGTTGGCGTACGCTCCTTCATGGATAATCACCTCTCCCGTATGAAACTCCCGAAACGTGGCGTGATTCGCAATGCGTTTCAGATCTTTCTTTTTCATGTGGGAAAATATGGAAACGCCCGACAAAAGGTCTTCTTTTGTCATGAATTCTCCTT
>CAYUCJ010000008.1:0-25800 GCA_964443285.1 uncultured Desulfobacteraceae bacterium
CAAGGGAATCTCATTTTGCTTGCAGAACCGGGCAAGAAGCCAGTTGTAGAAGATCCAAATGCAAATGGTGGTTGAAGGAGCACTGAGATTACCGCAGTTAGCTCATTCTTTCACCACCAAAGTGCTGTTGCACTTATGATTTGAATTCACAGGGTGTAAGACGCAGTTTTTGCCATGAAAATGGGCATTATGAGAAAAAGTCAGCCGTCGAGTTGGATGTGCAGCGATACCTTAGAAGGGCATTTTGCGGTATGAAAATGAAGGTTTAGGGCTTGAAAGCAGTTACTTTTTGGACCATAAGCCTTGAATATGAATAAGGTGACTTGGACCCCAACCGCCCCCAAAGCACCTTGCCGAGTAACGACGGGCATCTGGATTTATTTATCCGCTGTGTGGACAGAAGGAAGTCTGGTACCTTTCCAAGAGAAAACTATACGATTGCAAAATTTGTCGATTTCAAACGAGTGTGACTGCAGGAACGATTTTTCATAGGACCCGAACGCCTTTGGTGAAGTGGTATTGGCTGCTGTACCATATTGCGATGGACAAAGTTGGGGTATCGATAGCGGAGATGCAACGACTTCTTGATATCAAACAGTACAGAACGGCCTGGTTGATGGGGCACAAGATTCGTAAAGCAGTGGCGGACAGAGATACCAGGTATAGCCTTGCAGGTTTGGTTGAGATGGATGATTCGTTTTTCGGACGTGGGCCCGAGGCGAGGACTAGGGAGCGAGCGAAAGAGTACTGGTCTTTGCGTTGTATCTCTTTACCGAGATCGTCGAGGGGAGGAACATCTTGGCTTCGCCCACATGCAGGTGGTGGACAATGCTTCTGCAGAAACCATTGAGCATTCTTTGGACAGACTCGGATGCGGGCGCACGACCAAAGAAGGACAGGATCTCTTGAAAGCGATTCGTACCGATGGATGGCGATCCTATGGAAAAGCAACAAAAAGTAAGACTGTGTCTCAATTTATAAAGTTGTCCTTCGACATCATAAAGCTGCAGGGAAACTTCTCCCATGGTTTCATCGCTTCATTTCCAATGCTAAAGCCATGATTCGAGGTTCTCACCGTGGGGTCTCTGAAAAACACTTGCAAGCATATCTTTCTGAAATCTGTTATCGCTTCAATCGGAGATTCTGGGAAAAAGAACTCTTTGACCGCCTGATAAAAGCTTGCATATCCACCCAGATGATTACTCATGACGACGTCGTATGCGGCGGATAAATCATCAACAACCATTAGGAGCTAAATGCATAGGCATCAAGAGATTTTTGGAAAGCCCATTTCTCTTTTGCAGTATCGATTCCGATTGATCAATGCATTTTTTCTTGACAGAAAGAATTCAGATGGTCATAATAGATTAAAAGCTGATTGTCAGACCACTGTAACAGTCTAGAATAACTGAAATTCCCAAAAATAACCATCAAAAAGGAGTAACGGATGAGATTAAAACCTATAACTCATAACACCCTCTCCTATGAAGTAGTGGAGCAAGTTATGGGCATGATCCAGGCCGGAGGACTAAAGGTTGGAGACAAATTGCCTTCTGAACGATTACTCAGCGAACAGCTCAAGGTGGGACGCAGTTCGGTTCGGGAAGCAATGAAAACGATGCAGGGTCTAGGTCTCATCAACCGCAGTACGAGCGGCACTATCATCTGTGAACCGGAAATTACTCCTGAAAAATTGGGGATTAGCTCACGGCATACAGAGATTAGCGAGGTCATTGAAACAAGAAGCCTCATTGAAATCCAGGCTGCTGGCTTGGCGGCGGAACGGGCTAAACCGGAAGATATAGCAAAACTTGAAAAAGCATTAGAGGGTTTTGATCTCATAGAAGACTTAGAAACATACTCTTCCCGTGATAAGGCATTTCACAAAGCAATCGTAGACGCCAGTCATAATTCTATCCTTACATGCGTCTACCAGCTTATCTCTGTTTTGTTGTTCAAAACACACAATTATCATTCCTTATTATTCCAAAATCACATTGTGAGTGAAGAAGAGACAATGACATCAAGAAATATAACCATGGAGGAACATAAGAAGATATTAGAGGGGATAAGAAGTCACGACGCCCAAAGTGCAAGCGAGGCTGTAAAAAATCACCTGAATCGTGTTGCAGAATCGCTGCTGGAAAAAATGGAGAGGACCTAGTTTATTAAAATTAGAGATATTTCAATTAAGATGGAAAGCCCAAGTAGATAATTGAACAATGACATGGATTTTTACCAATAAATGGAGGTAGATGAATGCCGGAATTTGGCTTTATGGGTGTGGATTGGGAGGAGAGAATTGACTTCAGTAGATTGCGTAGGCAACGCCTTCAAAAGGCAAAGAAAGCGATGGAGGATTCCGATTTAAATGCCTTGTTTGTTTTCCGTTTGGAAGACGTACGGTATTTGACTGGTTTCCGGAGCCATATCGGGCCAGTGGCAGTTTTGGGGTTAGCCGCTGCCGTTCTTCCAAGAGGGGGAGATCCTATTCTTTGCACGTTAGACGAGGAACACGCCAAGGCGCGCATGCCATGGATGAGAGCGGAAAACATACTACCGCGACCTTTTATTCGCACCAGTGGAGGCACAAAGAGATGGGCTGAGGGAATCAAAGGAATGCTGGGAAGCCTTGTGGAGGGTAAGATTGGCGTCGATCTTTGGACTCCCTCCCTGGGTGGGTGGCTTCAGGAAGCCTTTCCCAAAGCTGAATTTGTTGATGGAAAGGGGGTGTTGGCTAAAGCGCAAATGATCATGACTGAAGACGAATTGGAATGTCAGCGCGCCGTCACCATGATTACGGAAGCCGGATTCCATGCTCTGTTGAAGCATTTGCGACCGGGAGTAAAGGAGTGCGAGTTGCTCGCCTATGCCTGGCAGAAATTCACCGAGCTGGGAAGTGAATGGAGCCAGTGTTCAAACATCGTCTGTTCCGGCCCCTATACAGCACCGTATCGTCGATTCACTTCGGACCGCATCATTCGGGAAGGAGATTTAGTCATAGTGGATATCGGCGCCGGGTTTAATGGTTATTGGGGTGACTTCACTCGAACTTATATTTGCGGCGATATCATGCCAACCAAAGAACAAATCGACCTGCACCAGGAATGTTACAACGTGCTTTTCGCGGGCATGAATGACGCACGCATAGGTAAGACCAATGCCGACGTGGCCGGGCATGCCAACAATTCAACGGAAAACCCGAACTCAGGGGGCATTTCCGGCGGTCATGGAGCCGGTGTCGGTCCTTGGGAGTACCCATGGTTCAGTGACATCACCGAAGATTCCACCATTCCGCTTCAGCCGGGGATGTACTTCAGCCTGGAACCCTACGCCGGAATTCCCGGAATAGGAGGATTCCGACTCGAAAATCAGGTTCTTGTCACTGAGGGCGAACCCGATATATTCACTCCCCTTCCCTTTGACGAACGACTTCTCAGGGATGTTCACCCTTTGGATAAAACCACCGGTCGTGTTTTCAAAAATCGATATCTGGGAAGGGAATAGTACTTGGAATAGTGCCTGTACAGAAATGAAAATTTTTTTCGAAATCGAGGAGAGCGGAAAAAAATAATCGAAGACATCTGACTAGTATTTCGAGGATTATTTATCGAGCCCAACGACGGGATTGGAAAACGCGACCATTTATGGACAGGCACTAGCATAGGGTTTGGCTTGAAAAAACGGATTCGGCCGTGCAACACAACATAAACACTTCAACAAAAAAAGGAGGCATCAATGGAGTTTAAACAGGAAACCAAGGTCTTTTGTTTCATCTTAGCGTTAGCTGCTTTGTTTGTTCTATCCTTTCTGCCTGCTCCCGGTTATGCCGCGGGTGTCCATACCCTTAGATTCAATTGGGAAATAGCCGCTGGAAAGACTCAATGCACCGTATGGCCCTATGCTCCGGGGGGGCGCTTTGAGACACTGGTGAACCAATACACCAAAGGGCGCGTAAAGTTGGATATCAAGGAAGGCTTGATTGGTCCAACTGAATCCCTGTTGGCGATCAGTGACGGCCGGGTGGATATGGGCGGCCAACTGACGGCCCTCTGCTCCGGGACGTTTCCTTTACTCGACTTCGGCGCCATGCCCGGTTTTATCACCACCGGCCCGGGTGTCGGCTACGAATGGGCGGCCGCCTTGCTCGATCCAAGGATGCAAAAAATTCTGGAGGATTACACCAGGCCCAAGGGATTTATCATTCTGGGAGCCAGTCCCGCTCTGGCCGCCAATGCTATCTATGGCAACAAACCCATTAGAACATTAGATGATTTTAAAGGGCAAAAAATCCGCGGCGGCGGGGTCATAATGACCAAGGAATTGGAAGCTTTCGGGGCCAAGGCGGTTTCGATTTCCACTGCGGAGGTGGAACAAGCACTGATAAGGGGTACCGTGGATGCCGTGCACACGACCCTGAATTTCGGCCAGGAACACAGGTTCTTCGAAATTGTCAAGTATATCAATATCTGGCCGTTTTCTCAGCCATACGCCATGCTTATCTCCATCAACGCCAAGAAATTCGATGCTCTCCCCAAGGATTTACAGAATGGGTTGAGAGCCGCCGGCAGGCAGATAACCTGGGAAATCGCCTCCGTCTGTGAGCAACAGGAGAAGACCTACACCATTTGGGCCGAGGCCAGCAAGGCCAAGGTCATTTACGCCGAACCGGGGGAAGTAAAAAAGGCGGCGGATCGCATGGTTCCGGTTATAAAGTTCTGGCTGAAGATCGCGGGTCCCCAGGCGCCGGAGGTCCTCCGCATCGCTGCGGAATATGCCACGGGTCCGGCCGTTTCCCAGGTCAAGGAACTCGTCAAGTAAGGCTATTTGCGAAAACACCAACAACTTGTTGAACAAACAGGTCGATTCATCGACGAGAGATGCCCGAGGAGCCGACCGGGAAATGCCGGAAGGCGTTTACTTTGAAGACTCCTACGGGCGGAACGAACAAAATTCATCCTAGGTTGGTGGGGACGAGGACAAAGAGAACGACGTAGCGTCCGTCCAGAAATGAGGATTTTTTTAGTCCGACGATGGGATTGGAAAGAAAGACTATTGCCGGAAACAGGCGCTACTTCATGCAACCGGAAAAACAGGGACGCATCGTTAGTCGGCTTCTATATTTTTTATCCTAAACACCATGAGAATCGGAGTTGAATCATCCGAAAAAATAATGGGTTGAGTAGGCATGCACAGGAGGGCTAATGAACAAGATACAACGCGTTTTGGAGACCGTTTTTAAGATGGCAGGCCAAGCTTCCGGAGTAGTTCTGATCGCAATCATGTTCTTGATCTTGTTCGAAGTAATTACACGGTACGTACTGCTTCACCCGTTCACCATAAGCGAAGAATATTCGGCCTACGCCCTAGTGTTCATCATATATTTAGGATTGGCCTATACCCTCAATGAGAACGGTCACTTGCGAATCACGTTCGCCATCAAACTACTGCCCGTCAATGTAGCCAATTGGATGAGACTGTTCACTTTGTGCATAGCCCTGATCTGGACATGCGTAGCCACAGTGGTCAGCGTGCGATTCGTTTACGATTCCTTTGTTCGAGGAATGCGCGCCATTACCCCGCAACTCACGCCTCTTGGTTATCCCCGGATCGTGATCCCCATAGGGTTCTTTCTCCTATTAGTGGGGATAATCGGGGCCATTCATAAAACCATAAAATGCATCAAATCCGGCTTATCAATAGAGGATTACCTCGAAAATAAGACCGAAGGAAACATCTCATGAGCCTGGAACTCATCGCCGTTCTTCTAGTGATCTCGTTGTTCCTGTTGTTGGCCATGGGACTGGAAATCGCCTTTACCATGGCGGTGCTGGCCAGTATCGGCTTTGCGTTCGTGCTTTCCTACCCACAAGTACAAATCGCCTGGTCCGGTTGGGAGGTCACAAATTCATTCACCCTCATTGCCCTGCCTCTCTTTATTTTTATGGGGCAGATGCTCTCGCTGACCGGCGGCATCCACAGCCTTTTTTCCGCTGCAAATAAGTGGATCGGAATTTTGCCGGGAGGTTTGGCCAATTCGGTTATTGTGGCCTGTGCCGTTTTCGGCGCCATGTCCGGTTCAAGTATTGCCGCATCAGCCACTTTCAGTTCCATTGCCTTTCCGGAAATGGAGAAAAGAAATTATAGTCCTACACTGTCTTTTGGGGCCATAGCCGTAGGCGGCACCATTGCCGTGCTCATACCTCCCAGTATTATCTTTATCATATACGGATCATGGGAGAGTCTATCGATCGCCAGGCTATTCGCCGCCGGGATGTTGCCCGGGATCATTCTCACGTCATTACTCATGCTGACCGTCATAATCTGGGTAAAAATCAAACCAAATGCAGCGCCCAAACCGGAGTCCTTTAGCTGGGGGGAACGATTCAGGGCGCTCAAGGACGTTATAGTGTGGGCGGCGCTTATCATTCTCATTCTGGGAGTAATTTTCGGCGGTGTGATGACACCGACCGAGGCTTCGGCCTTGGGAGCTTTCCTAAGTATTATCGTGGCCGCCGGTTATGGAAAATTCAGCTATACCGCCCTCAAGGCCAGTGCTTTAAGTGCCGTTCGAGTGACCGCCATGGTCGGCTTCGTGATGATCGGCGCTCGCTTGCTGGCTTTTTTGGTGCAGAATGCCGGGTTGACGGACTCATTCGTCAAATTCATGCTCAGTCTCGAGATCGGCAAGTATGGCACGATCAGCATCCTGATGGTGGTTTATCTGATACTAGGATGTTTTTTCGATGCATCGGCCATGCTGCTGCTCACGACGCCCTTTGTTATGCCGATTATCACCAGTTTGCGTCTGGATCCCATCTGGTGGGGCGTTGTGTACGTGATTCTGGCTGAAATAAGTTTTGTGACGCCTCCGTTCGGCCTTAATTTGTTCTCCATTCATGGGGTGCTGCCCCAGTATCCAATTACCACGATCGCTAAAGGCACGCTGCCTTTCCTGATCCCCATGTTTGTAACCATATGGCTGTTGGTCCTTTTTCCCCAACTGGCCCTTTGGCTGCCGAACGTATTGTATTGAGAGCGATGAAATCAAAGACGCTTTTTAAACCAATGAAACTGTGACGACTCGAGAAGGGAGATACCAATAGTATCAATGGACTCAGCTACTTTTAACTTGGTTTTCCAAAGTCATGAACCGGCCTGAGGGGGGTGCAATACATGAAAAAGTATAAACAGGAAGAAACCGATGTTTTAATCATTGGCGCGGCTATCGCGGGGATTCGGGCCGCGATTGAAGCTCATGATCAAGGCGCGCGCGTCACGATTTTAAATAAGGGGAGTTTCGGACGGGACGGGGCTTCCACCTGGATGGCCGCTTACGGTTATTCAGCCGCCATGTATCCGCCGGACAGCCTGGACACCCATATCCAGGATACTATCCGGGCGGGAAAATTTCTGAATAATCAAGACCTGGTCGCGACCTTCCTGGCCTATACGCCTCAAGGGGCCAAGGAAATGACCAAATGGGGAACGCGATTCGAAAAGGAAACCGACGGCCGCTTCAAGCAAATCATCATTCCCGGTCATAGCTATCCCCGCTCTCTCATTACACGTATGTCCGCTTTGTATCCCGGGCCGCAATACAGTCGGGCCTTGACCACTCAGGTCAGACGTAGAGAAATCGCCGTCGTAAAAGACCTGTTTGTGACCGACCTGATTTCCAGGGATGGCCATGTCAGTGGGGCTGTCGGGATTGATTATGCGACCGGCGAATTCAGGGTTTTCAAAGCCAAAACAACAATGGTGGCTACCGGCGGATTTTCCTCGTGTTATCGTTTGAGCACCAACGGCACAAGCGCCACCGGTGACGGACAGGCCATGATTTTACGGGCGGGAGGCAAACTCATGGATATGGAGTTTCAGCAATTCATGCCCGCGGCCGGCGTGTGGCCGCCGAGTATTCAAGGCAGTCTCACGCCCTACGCCATGTTGGTCTCCCTTTATGGGCATTACCTCAATGATCAAGGGGAGCGGTTCATGGAGAGATACTATCCCCGGGCCAAGGACTGGGCCACCCGTCAGGAGACGGCGAGAGCCATTGCCAATGAAGTCCGGGTCGGCATGGGGTCTCCTCACGGCGGCGCATTCCTTAGCTTTAAACACCAGCCTCGAAACCTCATCAATCGCTATTTGGATGTCAATGAGGATGATTCCGTGGTCCGGAAACTGAGAGCCTCGGGAATCGATTTACACCAAGATGCATTTGAAGTGGCGCCGCACGCGCACTATTCTCAGGGTGGCTGCGTCATCAACCGGAAATGCGAGACCAGCCTGGATGGCCTCTATGCCATTGGCGAGGTGGTCGCCGGCGTGGATGGTGCCGACCGGTTGGGCACGAATGCCATGGCTTTCTGCTTCAGCATGGGCATTGTTGGAGGAAAAGAGGCAGCCCTAAAAGCCAAATCGTCCGATTTTCCGGTCATCGACGAGGAACAATTGGATGCGCTCAAACAAGAAGCCTTTGCTCCACTGGATCGTCGAACAGACGTTCGCCCCATGGAGATTAAGAACAAAGTCTGCCAACTCCTGGAAACGCATGGGTCGTTTTCCCGGAACCAGGAGGGACTTGATCAAGCCATCCGGGAAATCACGGATATCAGAGAGAATCAATTGCCCAGTCTATCAGCAGCCAATAAAGCCGGAACGTACAATATGGAATGGGTGGAGGCCTTGGAGGTCAGGAACTCCATTGATATCGCCGAGATGATTTTTCGGTCCGCAGAGATGAGAAAGGAAAGCCGGGGCGCCCATGAGAGAGTGGACTTTCCCGAGGAAGACCCGAATTGGCTGAAAAACATCACTGTGTGTAAGAACCGGGATCAACTTGAAATGAACACAACACCGGTGATCTTCTCTTACATGTCGCCGCAAAAGGGAGAGTGAAATGCAGGAGCAAGAACTGACGACTATCCGAATTTTTCGTTTCGATCCATCTGTTGATCGGGAGCCAAGATACGAAACGTACCGGGTTCCCTATGTCGGCTACACGGTCCTGGGGTCTTTGGAGTATGTCTATAAATACCACGATTCCAGCCTGGCTTACAGGACCGGCTGTCTGGGCAAAGGATCGGGCAGATGTGGCGCTTGCCCGGTCACGGTCAATGGAATCCCGGCGCTTAGCTGTCAAAGGATGGCGGAGCCGAATATGACAGTGGATCCCCATCCCAAATTTGAAATCATCAAGGACTTGGTCGTGGACCTGGAGAGCCCGCGGCAGGAACCGCTCAAGCCGCCGGTGACGATCAAAATCACAATAGATAGAAGCAAATGTGTCGGTTGCAGGGATTGTTTCTATATCTGTCAGGCCCGGGTCTACGAGCTCCAAAAGGTAGATGGAAAAACCTTGCCCGTGCCGGCAGATGTGGCGAGTTGTTGCGGGCTCACCTGTAAGATGTGCTCCACCCATTGCAGTCATGATGCGATCAAGGTGCAACTCCTGGAGTAATCAGGAAAACATGTTGATTGCGGCTTTACCTCGTCCGGCCAGGGTCAAGGTCAAGCTTATTCTCTAAAAGACATCTGGATGAAAAGGAGTTTCCATGGGAAAAAATTTGGTAACGGGAGGGTTTGGCTTTATAGGCCTTTGTCTTATCAGGCAACTGATCGAGGAAGGGGAAAAGGTGGTCGTCTATGTCAGGAAGAAGGCCCTGCCCCGTAGCGCTGAAGATTTACGCGACCGGATCGAGATCGTCAAAGGGGACGTAAAAAACTTCTCTCGTTTACTCGACACGGTGAAAGAACACGATATCGAGACCATCTGGCACATTGCGGCGACCCTGGTGTTGGATTGCGAGGAAAGCCCCGCTGAGTGTTTCCAGACCAATGTCATGGGCACGGTGAATGTATTTGAAGCCGCTCGAATGACGTCCGTATCCAGTGTTCTGTACATCAGCACCGGGATGGTCTATGGATCGGAGCCAACAAGAATGATATCAGACGTCACTCCACATCAGCCCACTCTGATGTACGCCACCACCAAGGAGTGTTGTGAGCGAATCGGCGATTATTACCATCGTAAATTCGGGCTCAATTTTCGTGGAATCCGATTCCCCATGGTGATCGGCCCCGGCCGGGAAATCAGTCACTATTTCGGGGATTATTCCGGAATCTTCGAAATGCCGGCCCGGGGAAAACCATACACCGTTCATGTGGACCCGGACAATCTTTCCTGCCTCATCTATGTCAAGGACGTCGCGGGAGCCCTCATCGCCCTGAAGAAGGCCGATGCCGGGAGATTGCGGCAGCGGGTGTACAACATTCAAGGATTCAACACCACCCTTCGTAACATGAGTGATGCGTTAAAAAATGTGCTCCCCGAAGCCCAAATTGATTTCGACTGGGACCAAAGCGAGGAAATGAGGCTGGCCAACAGCGCCGTGTATTACACCTTGGATAATACGGCTGCAAAAGAGGACCTCGAATGGGAGCCCCAATACACCTTGGAGAAGATGCCGGAGGATTTTATCAACGAGATCAGGTCCGGTCGAGCGGGCTAGGTTTTCAGGAAAGACCGATCCGGACCGGCCAGCCCCGAAGAACCATTTTTTTCATAACCACGGCTGTGGAACCGGGAAGGATATCAATGGAAAGAGTCATCATATCCACGTCAGGGAGGAAGAACTTTGGCTTATCGAAGGGATGATCTGCTTGTCGGCCCCAAAGAGCGTGCGATTGCGGCTATTGAAGCCGGGCATAAGGAAGCCGCTCTAAGGTGCGTGGAAGAATTATCGATCGAGGGACAGTCTCTGCATGACCGGTATGTGGAATGGATTCAATCCCTGCTCGGTTTCATCGCCGAACATATGGGCGAGGAAAGCGTGGAAAAGGCCTTGAGACAAATCGTCACCGATGTTTACAGGGGGCCTTGGATCTCCCAATTCAAAGAGATGAATCCCGAAGACATTGCTCGAATGTGGGCTCGGATAAGTAAAAGCCATTACAGCGATTTCCATATTGAAGAGGATGAGGAGAAATACATCATCACGATTCCCTATTGCGCCAGCGGAGGAAAGATACAGCAAGCCGGCAAAGCCGCCGGCAGGAGAACGAAGCGGGATTATCCTTGGTCTTTCAATCAAGCCGGAGTGAGTTATTACTGCTGCCATGAATCGGTCTTCAACCAGATGTATAAAGAGTTAGGCTTCATGAACATGCAATTCGAGTATCACAATCAATTCGAGGACGACGGAACGCCCACGGGGCATCCATGCCGATTCTACATCTACAAGAATAAACCCGCCCCCGAAACACCATCAGGTGTTACGCTATGAAACTGAAAGATCGCGTCGTCATCGTTACCGGAGCCGCCCAGGGTATCGGCAGGGCATATGCCTTGCGGCTGGCCGATGAAGGCGCCAAGGTTGTCATCGCCGATGTTCTCGACGGGAGCGGTGTACAAAGGGAAATTGCTTCCAAAGGTGGGGATGCGCTGGTGATTCGAACGGATGTAGCCAACGAAGCAGATACGGTTCAGATGGCCCAAAAGACGTTCGAATATTTCGAAAGAATTGATGTTCTGGTAAATAATGCGGCTATTTTCAGCACGATAGCCATCAAGCCCTTTTGGGAAATCACTTCGGAAGAGTGGAACAAGGTCATGCAGGTGAATGCCAAGGGTTCATTTCTTTGTGTCAAGGCGGTCTTGCCTTACATGGAGAAACAGGGCCGGGGAAAAATCATTAACGTGACTTCCGGCGTCTTTTTTAAAGGGCTACCCAATTTTCTACATTATGTTGCTTCCAAGGGGGCTGTCATGGCCATGACAAGGTCCATGGCCAGGGAACTCGGTGACGCCAATATATGCGTAAACGCCATCGCTCCGGGGTACGTCGTTACCGAGGCGTTGAAACCGGAATTGGCCGAAGATCCGGGTTTCATCCAAACGGTTGTAGGTGGGCGTTGTTTCAAGCGTCATGAGGTTCCGGAAGACCTGACCGGGACAATCGTCTTTCTTGCCTCCAATGACAGCGACTTTATCACGGGTCAGACCATCGTCGTGGATGGCGGCGCCGTGATGCACTAATCATATAGATAAGGAGCCACTGTGTACAAAGTGATATCAACTTCGCTTGACTTTGGCAAAGCCAGCACCAAACCAGTCGATTATTTACTGGAGAACGGATGTGAATTCAAATCCGTTCAGGTGGACGCCAAATCGGAGCAAGATGGGTTCGACGTCGTCAAAGGCACGGATGTCCTCATCGTGGGTTTACAACTCATTACGGCCAAGGTTCTTGAGGCCGCCGACCGGCTCAAAGTGATTGGAAGGTGCGGCGCCGGCCTGGACAACATCGATCTGGCGGCGGCCGGGGCGAAAGGCATTCCCGTGGTCTACACTCCTGGCGCCAACGCGCATGCGGTCGCTGATTACGCCTTTGGGTTAATGCTGGCCCTGACAAGGCAAATTCCGTTAATCGATCGTTCCACCAGAAAAGGATCCTGGAAACGGGTGATGGGCCATGAAGCCTGGAACAAGACATTGGGGATATTCGGGCTGGGACGGATCGGACGGGAAATAGCTCGCAGGGCCAGGGGATTCGACATGAAGGTTATCGCCTTTGACCCGGTTGAAGATCCGGCTGTCGCCAACGAACTTGGCGTTACTTATAAATCGAAGGAAGACGTCTTGAGAGAAGCGGATTTCATCACCTTGCACCTGCCCCTAACCGATGAAACCTCCGGCTTCATCTCCGGTGACGCGTTGGCGATGATGAAGAAAAACGCCATTGTGGTGAACACCTCAAGAGGGGGAACCGTTGACGAGGAGGCTCTTTATACCGCCTTGAAAGAGGGGCGTATAGCCGGAGCGGCCTTGGATGTATTTGAGAAAGAGCCACCCGAAAACAATTCCTTGTTCGAACTGGACAACTTCATCGGGTGCCCCCATTTGGCCGGCATTACGTTCGAGGCGATCGAACGCATCGGTATGACCGTGGCTAACGATGTCGTGGCTGTGCTCAAGGGCGAGGCCCCGCGATTTCCGGCCAACAAGGATTTTCTTAAATAATCTCTGTCCCGAAATGAGGATTTTTTTCCAAGATCGAGGAGGGCGAGAAAGATAATTGGAGATATCTCTCTAATATTTCGAGAGTTATTTTTTGAGTCCGACAACGGGATCGGGAAACAAGACCATTTACTGACAGGCAATTCATAAAGCTCATTTTGAAAGCGAGGTAGTAACAATGGTGGATGAAAAAGTATGGAACAATGAGAATTGGGTCGTCAGCGAGCACAATTTTGCCGACGACGTCACGCGGAATTTTAACCTTGTGGAAAACATACAGTTCCATGATGCGACGTTACGGGACGGCGAGCAGAGTCCGGGCCTCGTTTTCAGAAAGCATGAAAAAGTAGCCATCGCCAAAATGCTCGATGAACTCGGAATAGATCGCATCGAAGCCGGAATGCCCGCAGTGGCCCAGGAAGACGCCGAAGCGATCCGAGAGATCACTTCACTGGGGCTCAAAGCCAAAATACTGGTTTTTTCCCGAGCAATGGAGGAAGACATCGACCGCGCCATCGAGTGCGGTGTGGATGGCGTGGTGCTGGAAGTTCCCAGCGCAGAAATTCGGTTTGTGAATCAATTCAAATGGACGCCCGAGCAGGTGATCGATCGGGCCGTGAGAGGCATCACTTACGCGAAGGAAAAAGGCTTGTTCGTAAACTTCTTTCCTTACGATACCACCCGCGCCCGATTGCCGTTTTTGGAACGGCTGATTACCGCAGTCATGAAAGCAACCCCCCCTGATTCAGTGGCCATTATCGATACGACCAGCACGGCGCTGCCGGCCACCATCAAAAAACTGGTGAATTTTATGAAGACGGTCACGGACCTCCCCCTGGAAGTTCACGTCCACAATGATTTCGGACTAGGCGTGGCCAATTCCCTGGCCGGGTTGGAAGCCGGGGCAAGTGTTGTTCACGGCTGCATGACCGGTCTTGGCGAGAGGTGTGGCAATGCCGCGCTGGAAGAAATCGCGATCTGCCTTCGTGTGTTGTATGGCGCGGATATTCAACTCAATTTCGGAAAAATCTATGAGATTTGTCAAAAAATAGCCGAGATGGCCAACGTGCAACTTGGTTTCAACAAACCCTTCATCGGCTTTTCACCTTTTATCAAGGAATCCGGGCTGGGCGTTGAAGTTCTGGCCACCAAACCGGCCACTATTTTTGCTCTGAATCCGAAATTCATCGGAAGGGACTTCAGGGTAGGCCTCGGCAAAAAAAGCGGGAGAGGGTCAGTTCGATACAAGCTGGGCGAAAGAAACATTGAGAGCAACGACGAGCAAATCAATGACATTCTCGCCAAGGTGAAAGAAATGGGTATCGCAAAGAAGGCGTTGTTGTCGGAAGAAGAATTCGATCAAATCATTCATGAGGTTCTGGGTAATTAAATCGATCGGGACCCAACGGGCTGAAACCCCAGTGAATGACCATGATGCGGTGATGCCCAGCAAAGTCTTATAGAATTTCTATTCTTTCCGTTTTCGTCATGGCGAGCGGAGCGAAGCAACGTCGACCGGATGAAAAAAAGCATGATAACGAGCTGCTTGAGGTGGCTCCGGCGCCTCTCCATGACCAACTGATACGATTGCACAAGGATTAAGAGATGCCAATGGTTATAGGTAAGGCAACGGATAAACCAGCGCCCTGTCAGCAGGGATGTCCCGCGGGAATAAACGTTCCGCGATATATTCGCTTGGTGCGCCAAGGGAAATACGCTGACGCCCTGGCTGTGATCAGAGAACGGATTCCGTTTCCTTCGATTTGCGGTCATGTGTGCTTAAGTCCTTGTGAAGCCGCTTGTCGGAATCACCATGCCACGCAATCGGTGGCCATCAATGCGATCAAACGTTTCGTCACCGAACAGACGCCTGACTTTCCACTGCCTCCGGTTGCCCCATCTTCTTCCAAGCGCGTCGCCGTCATCGGCTCGGGTCCGGCCGGACTTTCCGCGGCTTATTACTTGACCCTGCTCGGGCATGAAGTAGTGGTCTTCGAGACGCTGTCCAAGCCTGGAGGTATGATGAGAGTCGGTATACCCTCATACCGCATACCTGAGGATGTGCTGGACAGGGAGATCGAGGGCGTTCGGCGCATCGGATTCGAGATCAGGACCAAAGCCAAAGTGGCGTCGGCTGGACAACTCACCCATGAGGGTTATGACGCCGTACTCATAGCGATAGGCGCCCACGTCGGAGTCGGGGCATCCCTTACCGGTTCCAATCTGGAAGGCGTGTTGACCGGTATGGAGTTCCTCGGGAATGTGAAACTTGGGAAAAAGTTTCCGGTAGGGAAGAACGTCGTCGTTCTCGGTGGCGGCAATGTGGCTTTCGACTGTGGGCGGGTGGCCCTACGTCTGGGATGTAAGGAGTGTCACTTGGTCTGCCTCGAATGCGGCGACGATTTACCGGCTACTCCGGAGGAAATACGTGAAGGCGTGGAGGAAGGAATCATTCTTAACCCTTCCCATAACGTGCTTCGGATTGTCGGTGACAAGGGCCGGGTGATCGGTGTCGAATGCTGCGAGATCAAATCTTTCTGTTTCGGTGAAAACGGAGACCTCCAAATTGGATACGCGGGTGCGGCGACGCGCACGATTCCGGCGGATACATTCATCTTTGCTGTCGGCCAGAGGCCTGAATTGAATCTGGTGGAAGGAAATCAGGAAGTAAAGATAACCAAATCGAAAAAGATCGTGGTGGATCCGATGACCCTGGCTACGGAAAAAAACGGCGTTTTCGCTACAGGCGACGTCGTGACCGGAACCGTTTCGGTCATTGCCGCCATTGCCGCCGGACGTAAAGCAGCTGTCTCTATCGACCGTTTTTTAGGGGGCGATGGGAAAATCATAGAAGTAACAGGTCAAACGGAAACGACTTCCAATGATTACCCGCGGGGGCGCCCGGTGGGCCGAAGAACACCCATGCCCAGTCTGCCGCCGGATAAAAGAATTATGAGTTTCGATGAAGTGGCTCTTGGTTTTGATGAAGCCATGGCTAGGCGGGAGGCTGAACGATGCCTCTGGTGCGACTCGCCTATCACCTACGACCCGGAGAAATGTGTGGGATGCATGAGGTGCGCCTTGACCTGCAGCATCAGATTCAGCGAGGGAGCGAATCCCAGATATGCCAAACTCATAGTCATCCCCCCCGATCGCTCCCCTTCCATCGGTGAACCGGAACTGGTTTTCAAAGAGGACTGCGATGCGTGCGGTTCCTGTGTCAGGGCATGCACTTACGGAGCCTTAACCCGTAAAGCGGCCGACCAGGAAATAGAATAAAGGAAGGTCTTGGCATGGATTATTACGGATACATGGGCAAGGTTCTTCATGTGGATTTGACCACCGGAGAAATCCGGGAAGAAGATCTCGACCTGGATCTTGCCCGCGACTACATAGGCGATTGGGGCATCGGCGCCCGACTGGCCTACGATTTGATCAAGCCGCATATTGACGCTCTTTCCGCGGAAAACTACATCATTATAGGCGCCGGCCCGCTATGCGGTACTATCTGTCCCTCTTCCGCCAGGGTTCACCTTTGGACCAAATTCCCGGTCACCAATACCATCGGACCGGCCGGAGGCCCTCTCGGTTTCGGAAGCCGTTTGAAATATGCCGGGTATGACGAGCTCGTGATTACGGGGCGTTCGGAAAACCCCGTGTATTTAGAAATTACGGATGAAGGTGTCGAGATCCGTGACGCCGGAGACCTTTGGGGAAAAGATATTTACAAAGCCACCGATATGCTGTGGCAACGCCATGGACGGGATCACGGCGTTCTCTGCATTGGACCGGCAGGCGAAAATTTGGTGAAGATTTCCCTGGCCATCATCGACAAAGGCGGCACTGTCGGCAGGCACGGTCTCGGCGCGGTCATGGGTTTCAAACAGTTAAAGGCGATTGTCATCGGTGGCGGCCAAAACGTAAAAATTCATGATGAAGCCGCTTTTAACGATATCACGGACCAGGTCCTCAATGATGTCATGAATTGGCCCGAACTGGACGAGTACGTTCACATCGGGCATATGGAATATGATTTTGAAGCCCTGGCAAGGCTGACCACGCGGAAATATTACAGTGAGATCACAGATATCGAAGCGATCCGGGATACTCTGGGCCCTGACTATTATGTGAAACACGTGAAAAAAGCCAGGCTCGGCTGTCCTTCATGTCCCATAGCCTGCAGAGCCATTGAACAAGTGAGAATCGGGGAACACCAGGGAATCATAACTTGTCAGGCCCACACAGTGCATTTCCTGGCGGAACACCTTGACGTCAAATCCCTGGAGGATATCACCACCTACGCTCATTATTGCAACATCTACGGTGTGGACTATCTGTCCCTGACCACCAGTTCCGAATTTATCCTTGATCTTCATAAACGAGGCATTGTCTCCAAGGACGACCTTGAAGGTCTGGAAGTGGGATATGGCCAAGGGTTCATCGAGTTGGTCAAGAAAGTTGCCTACAGAAAAGGCGTCGGAGACGTCCTTGCCGATTCGTTGGCGGGGTTTATCAGAAGATTCGGCCCGCAGTGCATCGAATACGGCTATTACATCAAGGGAGCGGATCCCTATTTCGACCCGAGACCGACCGGTCTGGGGGTGATGCAGTTGGCCCTGGTTCTGGGGCCTCACATGTTCGGTAATTCCAAACAGGGTATGCTCAATCCGGGTAAATTCAATCCAAACGCAGGATTGGACGAATTCAGAAAATACGGTGAGTGGATTGCCGTGCCCCCGGAAAGTCTGGAAAGAATATTCAATACGCCCCTTAAATTCAACGTGGCCCGATTTTTGAAACATAGCGAGGAACTGTACGCCACCTTTTGCTCATTAGGCATATGCATGCGATATCACATTCATCAGTTTTTCGGTATGCAAAAGCTAGCCCAATATTATACGGCTGCCACCGGACTGGAGATAAGCGCCCGGGAACTGAAAATCGCGGCCGAACGGTCCTGGAACGTACTCAAAGCCTTAAACGTACGGGAAGGTTTTTCCCGGAAGGACGATTGCTTTCCCCGAAAGTGGCTGGAGCCGATCAAGCGGGGCGACGAAGACGTTTACATACAGGATATTTTTAAAACCAGGGTGCTGACCAAAGAGGACCTTGAACAATTGCAGGATGACTATTACGATGAGCGGGGTTGGGACTTGGAACGCGGTATTCCAACCAGAGCCAAATTGCTTGAGTTGGGTTTGAGCGACATTGCTGACGATCTCGATAAGCAGGGATTTCACCTGGCCTGAGATGATGACCTTGCAGCGTACGCCGTTCATATATCGCTTCACCGCGTTCCTGATCGTCCCGTTGAGCCGCGGGCAGGAAAAGCCGGGCGGAAGTAAACGGTTATCTTTAATCACCCGATAAATCCAGCGCCAAACCATCTGGAAGTGTTTCAGGAGATGTGATGCCCAAAACTGTCACCGACAAATGTCTCATTTTTCACGGAGACCAATGTACCGGCTGCAAGATTTGCGAGTTGACCTGTTCCATGACTAAATTCAATGAGTATAATCCCGGTAAATCCTATATCCGGGTTTTGAAGAACTGGGAGTTGGACGTCAACATAGTCACGCTGGATTTAAAATGCGACTTCTGCAACCGGTGTGTTTCCTGGTGTCCGACCATGGCCATCGAGTTCGTGGACATGGCGGAGGCGGCCCTCCTGCGAAAGAACAATCGGATCGGCACGTTCCCTGCCCCCCGTATTAAATCGGACAGCGCCGCGGCCGATCGCAATGAGCACTAAGAAATGTTTGTCCGGAAATAGACCAATAAAGCCATTTCCGAACAGGCATTACGAAAGGGATCGCTAAATGTATGGTTATATGGGAACTATTCTGAGGGTCAACCTCACGGACGGTAGAATCACGAAAAAGCCGCTCCCGGAAGATCTCATTCGGGACTTTATCGGCGGCCGGGGCATGAATTCAAAGATCCTGTATGATGAAATTAAACCTGGAACCAATCCCATGGGGCCGGAGAATAAGATCATTATCAGCGCCGGACCATGCAATGGCACCATCGTCCCCGGGAGCAGCCGATTCACGGTCAGTTCCAAATCCCCCATGACCGGCCTGCTCGGTGACAGCAACTCCGGAGGCTCCTTCGGTGCATACATCAAATATACGGGCTATGATGCGATCATTATCGAAGGTCAATCCGAAAAACCCGTGTATTTATTGGTTGATGACAATCAAGTTCAAATCAAGCCGGCGACGCATCTTTGGGGAATGACCACGCGTGAGGCCACCAGGGCCATCCAGCGTGAAAATGCCGACCCTGATATATATGTAATTTCCATTGGACCGGGTGGTGAAAACCTGGTTCGTTTCAGTAATCTGATTACGGATTTGGGTCGAGCGGCAGGCAGGACCGGTCAAGGGGCGGTCTTCGGATCAAAAAAAATAAAGGCTGTCGCCGTCAGGGGGAAGGCCGGTGTAAAAGTCGCCCATCCCCAGGCCCTGAAAAAATACGTTCGCATTCTGAACAAGGCGTGGGCGGGACCGGCCCTGGAACTCAAGGCGAGGTTGGGGCCCGCGGCCGGATGGACCCGATATGTCGAATATGGCATGTTCGCTACCAGAAACTTCCAGGGAGGAGCGTCCTGGAAAAGAATGCGTGAGGAATTGGACGATTATTTCGTCCAGCAAAAAGCTTGCTTTGCCTGTCCCGCTGGATGCAACCATTTGTTCGTCGTCCCCAAAGGCCCCTTTGCAGGGGCATATGGAGAGGGGCTGGAACTGACCACCATCGATTTCGGCCCGAAAATGGGGAGCGAGGATCTGGCGCTGGTCGCCGAACTACACGCACTCCTAGATGAATATGGCATTGACTATTTCGAAACGACCACGCTTGTGGCTTTTGCCACGGAATGCTTTGAAAAAGGGATTATCGACCGGAAAGACACGGATAATTTGGAACTGAAATGGGGAAGTCCGGAGACAGCCCACGCACTGATCGATAAAATCGTTCGTAAGGAAGGAATCGGCGCCATATTGGCGGAGGGGGTGAGGAGAGCGGCTAAGGTCATTGGAAAGGGCGCGGAAGAGTTAGCCATGGAAACTAAGGGCCAGACATTCGCGGGTCGGGATCCTCGGACGTCGAAAGGATGGGGACTGGGATATGCCGTGGCTTCCAGGGGCGCCTGCCACGTGAGAGCCCATCTCCCTGAAGCTTACGCTCCCGAGACATGGGACGCTTCAGTTCAATCCATCTTGAAAAAATACCAGGACCCGACGAATCCTCTTACCGAGGAAGGAAAAGGGGAACTGGTCAAGTGGCATGAAGATTTGGTGGCCGTCAAGAATTCCATCGAAGTCTGTCTATTCGCCATATATCCCTGGTTGATTCCTTCCAGATCCGTACCGGACGCGCTCTCGGAATTCTATCATGCCGTGACCGGCATCAAGTTGACGGTAGATCAGATGCTTCAAACAGGCGAACGCATCATCAATCTCGAGCGGGCCTTCAATATACGCGAGGGCCTTACGCGCAAGGACGATTCGCTTCCCAAGCGGCTGCTCACGATCCCTTATCCGGACGGCCCGGCCAAGGGTCAGGTCGTACATTTGGAGGAGATGCTGATCGACTATTATCAATATCGTGATTGGGATGAAAAAACCGGCTTTCCGCGAAAAAGGAAATTGGAGGAGCTTGGGCTTGATCGCGTGGCCGAGGATTTGGCCAAAATGAACTGCCTGGCGACTTGAGGAAACATCGAGGAATTGAGATGAATGACGCAATGATGGCGCCTTTCGGAAAACTGGACCATGTCGGCATGGTCGTCCGGAATATGGAAAAAGCGTTGGCAACATACAGGGCCTTGGGCATCGACTCCTTTGAACCGCTTCGCCTCATGGTTTTTGATAGAAAACTCAGAGGGAAATCGGCCGATGATTTCAAACAAGAGATGCGCATGGGACAATTAGGCGAAACGCGCCTGGAACTGATTCAGCCGATTTCCGGTGAGTCACTGCACAAAATGTATTTGGAAAAACAGGGAGAAGGAATCAATCATCTTGGTTTCAGGGTCGATTCCATTGGCGAAGAAGAGGCGAGACTGATCAATAATGGCTTTCTGCTTGTATTCAATGGCAAATTCAAGCCCGATGGCGGTTTCGCCTACTTTGAAAGAGAAGAAAACGATAGCTACTATGTGGAGGTTGTCCAGTGGCCTTCCAACTTGTTCTAGCGACTCATCCATAAGCAAATTGGTTTGGCTGAGGGCAAAAACCGACGTCGGAAAAACGCCGCGATATTTCGAGGACTTCAAATTGACCTCCACAACGGAATCGTCGGAGAGCCCTTTGAGATGGTTTGCAGCCAGGCATAACCATGGCCCAAACACAACGTAGATTTTTTTGCAAAGGAATGTTCTTATGAGTAAGAAATCTGAAGGCAATGAAAGCATTGTTAAAACGAGAGCCGGCGGCATTGCCACCCGGCTCATCGCGGATGCATACAAAAAGGGATGGGCTCACGTGGAGGCGGGCAAACCCGTGGCCTGGCTGATGTACGGACCGAATCGGGAGATATTGAGGTGTTTCGATATCCTTCCTGTTTATCCCGAGAGTTATGCTTCCAACTGTGCGATCAAACAGCAGACATCGCCCTATATCGAATATGCGGAGGAAGAGGGTTTTTCCGAGTATATCTGCGGTTACCTCCGTCACGCCATGGGCTATGCCCTTTCCCTGGCCAGGGGCGACAGCTTGGAGATTGCTCCCTTCGGCGGCATGCCCCGACCGAGCATGCTCCTGAGTTGCAGTCGTCTCTGCGATCCGCGCACCAAGGTCTTTGAAACCATGCGCCGGTATCTGAAAGTCCCCGCCTTCATCTATGACCATCAGATTCCGCCCACGGAAGACGACCGCTGCAATGACCCGGAGGTAAGCCGGCATTACATCGAGCATAATTTAGAAGGGTTGAAAGGTCTGGTTAAGTTTCTGGAAGAACTGACCGGGATTAAGCTCGATCGTGATCGACTCTCCGAAATGGTCCGGAATTCTATTGAATCATGGCACCTGATGTACGAGTGCTTTGCTCTCCGCAAGCATTCTCCCTGTCCGTTGCCGCTCGAGGACCTGGTTGTCGTCTATCGACCGTTTCGCGATATGATCGGTGAAAGGGAGACCGTGGAATTCTTCCGTGATCTGCGTGATGAAATAGCTGAACGCGTCAGGCTGGGGACAACGGTTGTACCGGAAGAAAAGCACCGCCTGCTCTGGTTGGGATTGCCCATGTGGTTCGACATGGACCTCCTGACCTATATCGAAAGCAAGGGCGGAGTCGTGGTCATGGATAGCATGTATCACTGTTCCAAACCAGTGCCGATTGACACTTCCGACCCTCTCCGAGCCCTGGCCGAAAAAGAATACTGGGGCTGGGATATGTACGGGAACTCGGACGGCAGCCAACCCAGATGCGGATTAACCACCGGCTCATATGTATTGGATATGGTCAGGGATTATACCCTGGACGGCGTTATTGTGCATTCCGTTATCTCCTGCCGCGGCTGCACCATCGGAAACCGACATATTGCCAGGGTGCTACGAGAAGAAATGGGGATACCCGTCATGGAAGTCGAATCCCACATGACCAACCTCAGCGCCTATTCCACTGATGAGACGCGAGAGAAAATAGACGCTTTCCTCCATATGCTTTCAGCTAGAAAGAGAGGGACCCATGATAAACGGTAATGATAAGATCACCGAATGGAAGAAAGAAGGCCGGAAGGTTCTGGGCTACTATTGCTGCTATATGCCGGTCGAAATCCTCACCGCCGCGGGGGTCATTCCTTATCGCATTATCGGCAATTCCAAGGAACAGATCACGGAAGCCGACGCTGTTCTGGAAAGGGTCATGTGTCCCTGGGTGCGCAACACCTTTGATCAGGCTTTAAAAGGGAATTACGCCTTTCTTGACGGCGTGGTTATTCCCCACGTTTGTGACGCCGTGCAGAGAATGTACGCGCTTTGGAGACACTATTCCGGAATATCCTATCATTATCAATTTGATATTCCACACATTCTGAGTGATTCCTCCTTTCGTTTTTTCGCCAAAGAACTCGATCTGTTCAAGGAAAGCCTGGAAAAATTCCTAGGAAAAAAGATAACGGATGAAGCATTACAAGACGCCATCCAACTCCACAACGAAAACAGGAGACTGGTTAGGGAGCTTTACTCATTAAGAAAATCCAGTCCGCCCCTCATTTCAGGCACCGAGGTTTTGCGCCTCCTCAAGGAGGGCCTGACAGGAACTCCGGTCAGTGAATTTAACCGGATGTTGAAAGAGAAAATCGCGGAATGCCGAAAAAGGACGCCGCAAGAGTCGGAAGCGCTTCCTCGTCTGATGATTTCGGGGTGTGTCATTGACATGACGGATAACTGCGCCTTGATTGAAGACTGTAATGCCCATGTCGTCATGGACGATCTGGCTATCGGGACCCGCAGTTTCTGGTTTGAAGTGGAATCGGGCCACGATCCGATGACGGACCTGTCACGGGCGTACCTGGCCAATATCCGATGTCCACGCACCATTACCGGGAAGAAAACAATCGAATACAAAGAGGAATTCAAATACCGATGGGGTTATCTCAAGGATTACGCCGAGGAATATGGCGTTCAGGGGATCATTCTCAACCTGCTCCGATTCTGTGATGCGCATGAATACGATTTCATCGACTTGAAGAACTATTTACAAGGGATCGGTTTGCCCACCCTGGTTCTGGATGATGATTACACCCTCGGGAGTATCCCGCGGATTAAAACCAGGATTGAAGCTTTCGTGGAAATGCTTCAGATGAAAAATCCGGTCTGAGATAAATGCCGCGTATTCTGTGGGGACTTGACGGAGCATGATAACAGCAGGCATCGATGTTGGGGCGGAAACGGTAAAAGCCGTCATTCTTGTGGATCAGGAACTTGTCGGCTGGAGCATGGTTAAAGCTGAACTGGACAGGCGCGTCTCCGCGGAAAAGGCCTTACAATCGGCCGAGGCCATGAGTGGGTTGCCGGCCGGGAGCATTCAGAAAATAATGGTCACCGGAAGCGGGCGAAAAACAATTGCCATGGCCGATGGAAATGTTTCCGATATTATCGCGACAGGCCGAGGCGTTTTCTTTTTATTCCCTTCCGTAAAAACCGTGATTGATATAGGCGCGGAAGAGGCCCGGGCGATACGGGTGGATGCTGGCGGAGACATCCGAAATTTTGCCAAAAACGACAAATGCGCCGCCGGGGTAGGCGCTTTTCTGGGAGCGATGGCCAGGGCACTGGAATTAAATATCGAGGATTTGGGCGTTGCCTCGCAAAGGTCCCGACAACACATTCCCATTAATGCCACCTGTGTTGTTTTTGCCGAATCCGAAGTGGTTTCGCTTATTCATTCCCAGATACCCAAGGAAGATATTGCCCGGGCCATACACGAGTCCGTAGCCATACGGATCACATCCATGGCCCGGCGGATAGGGATCGAGCGAGATATCGTTTTTATCGGGGGGGTCGTGAGGAATGTGGGCGTCATTGAAAGTTTAAACCGACACCTTGGCATGGACATGTTGATCCCTGAAAGACCCGAAATTGTAACGGCCATCGGCGCCGCCATCATCGCCCGGGAAGAAATGGAATGACGACCGGAATGGAATACTGGCGTTGGACCGAATCGTCCTGGCGATCCGGTATGGACTGGCATGGGGCGGATATAATCAAATGCGGGATCGATGTGGGTTCGGTCAGTTCCCAGGCGGTGATCTTTGCCGATGAACATTTACTGGCGTATTCAAGCATAAGAACAGGTTCGAGCAGCCCGGACAGCGCCCAAAGCGCCTTGCAAGCAGCCATTGAAGAGACTGGAATTAACATATCCGATATAGACTACGTTGTGGGAACAGGTTATGGGCGGGTGAACGTTCCTTTCGCTCATGCCTCCATCACCGAAATTTCGTGCCACGCCAGAGGCGCCCATTATATGGCCCCATCGGGGCGTACTATCCTGGACATGGGCGGCCAGGATTGCAAAGTCATTCGGATAAACGAGCGTGGCGACGTTATTGAATTCATCACCAATGAAAAATGCGCCGCCGGAACCGGCCGCGGCATCGAGGTGTTTGCCGAATTGCTTTCAGTACCGATTTCAGACGTCGGCAAGCTGTCGCTCGATGTCGCGGAAACACCGCAAATATCTTCAACGTGCGTCATTTTCGCCAAAAGCGAGGCCATCAACCTGCTGAACCAGGGATGGAGCAAAAACCAGGTGCTCGGCGCCTATTGTTCGGCCATGGCTGAACGCGTTTACAGATTGATTCACCGGATCGGACTCATCAAGGATTTCGTCATAACTGGGGGCATAGCCAAGAATATCGGCATCGTGAAGCGGATCGAGGACAAGCTCGGAGTCGAAGCTACACTTGTAAAGCCTGATTCCCAGATCGCCGGGGCGTTGGGAGCGGCTCTTTTCGCCGGCGATCTTTTTCTTAAGCAAAAGAAAAAGGCTCTATAGAAGCGTGTCAGTCAACTTTCGCTTCAATTTCCAGTGATCCATACGTCCAAAGACCGTATGATCAACGCCAACACCTCGGTATGTACTCGGCGGACCATGCCCGACCTCTCAAAAAGCTTAGGAAGAGGTATGGGAGCGCCTGAACTTGCATGTGAAGACGTATCGATGAAGTCCCAGTCCATTGAGTATTATCTGGCGGCATATTCGTCAAACTCCGAGCGGAGTTGCTGGTTAAAAAGGGCACCTGACGCACAAAGGGTTCGGGGCACATCCGG
>CAYUCJ010000009.1:0-7964 GCA_964443285.1 uncultured Desulfobacteraceae bacterium
CCCCAGCAGTTCCTTCACTTTGACAACCGCGTCCTGTGCATCTTCCGCATAGGCGTCGGAACCGATCTTGGCGGCCCATCGGGCCGTGACCGGAGCCCCGCCGATAATGGTCTTGAATTTGTCACGCAAACCCGCTCTTTTCAACCCCTCTTCGATCTCCTTCTGACGGGTCATGGTGGTGGTCAAAAGGGCGCTGGTACCGATAATGTCGGCATCCACCTTAACGGCTTCCTCAATGATGCGATCCGTATCCACATCACGACCCAGGTCGTGGACCGTGTAGCCGTTGGCCTGGAGCAAAGATACCACGATGCACTTGCCGATGTCGTGCACATCGCCCTTGACGGTAGCGATCACCAGGCTGCCCTTCTTCGCCGCGGCTTCCTGGGACGGCAGGGACGCATTGATGACATCCGTTACCGTTTTCATCACATCGGCAGACTGGACCAGTTCCGGCAGGAACAGCAAACCCCTTCCAAACAGATCCCCCACCTCGTTGATCCCGGGAATGAATCCACTGGTCATCAATTCCATGGGGTCGAGCCCCTCGCCGATGACCTTTTCGGCCAGTTCAACAGCGCGGTCCTTTTTCTGAGCGATGATGGTCTCCTTGGCCTCTTTGAGAATTCCTTCGTCGATCATTCACACTCCTCCTTTTGTCTTCTTTGAATAGTAATGGCGGGGAGTCCGGGTGTCGCACCCGGCTGCGTGGATTTAGAGTCCACGTGATCTCATGGCGATCCACCCCCCAATAAAAACACCGCCCTGTCCGGCGAATGATAACATCACCCCTTCCGCTTCACCAGACGGCTACCATAACATTTAATCCCTGCTACAGGGAAGTCCTTTCCCTGAAACGGTTTACAGAGTTGATGTCCAGGTCCAGCACCTTCGCCATATTGAATTTTGCTTCGATGCCCTTGGGAACCCCGGGGAGTGGTGTGATCACGCCGATTCCCAGTTCCGTTCTGACCTCATTCATGATGACCGGATCGGTCAGCTCGCTGACCGAGACTTTCAGCTTACCAGCCACATACGCTTTTGCTTCTTTGATCTTCATACCGCGGGACATTTGCACACGAGCCACCAGATCTCCGGCAGCCCGCATTCCGCCCATACCCGAGGCATGTGCATGGGTAATGGCCATGGCGAACGGGTCGCCCACACCAACCTACAACCCGTCCAGTCGACAGATTTCCACCATGGCCTTTGAAGAACGGGAAACGATATCCACCGGGGGCTGGTCATTGACCGTGACACCGCCCACACCCATTCCCATGTTAGGATGGATGGGGATATTCGCCACTTCCCCACAGGCCTTCATGAAAGTGGCCGTCCTGGCCAGGTTCCAGGCAGCTGATTTGCTGGTGTTGGTGTTGGCCACGGGGCCGAATAGGGTGGCGCCTGCTTCCTCCGCCATTTTCACTTGCTGGTGGGGATACATGCCCGCCAGACGCTCCCCTTTGTACGTCAGCTGGCTGTGCATCCCCAGGACGAATTCACCCGCCATCCCCATCTCGATGCACATGTCGGGATATTTCGCCCTGAGCTGCTCGGTGGCCTGCAGGGCGGCCAGGAAATCGGCATCTCCCGCAGCACCGGCGGTATCCAGATTGATACCGTCGGCCCCGGACTCGTACATCAGGCCCGCAACATAGACGATGTCCTTGACCAGGTCTTCAGCCGCAGCCTCGTAAGATTCCTGGGCCTCCTGAATCTTCCCCATGGGCATCAGTTCCGAAGGATTCGGGTAGGGCCCGTCCGGCTGGCTGTAGAGCCCCAGGTTCGGCTGCGCCCCGTAGAACAGGGGAATATGCGTCGAAAGCAGGGCCTGTTCCAGGATCGGCTGCTCAAAGACGGCGATGGGTTTGACCGGCTTGTAACTGTAGTCCACGTGCGACAGTTCCATGGTATCCGCGCCCATGATCTTCTCGTAGATCTGGAGCGCCTGAATCCGGTCCACGTTGACCCCCACCCGCCTGATCTTCAGGGTCCCGGCGTCATAGCTCAATATGACCTCATTTCCCGGCTCCACACTGACGAACTTGTTCGGTGTGCAGAATATTTCCAGAAGATAGTCATATTCCTCTTTGGTCAGGGGTGGTATCTTTCCCCGATCGGCGGCATCTTCACTTCCTTCCACGAGGTCCGCCATGATCTCGCTGTCCGTCACCTCGATGGGTGAACCGTCACCCATACGACTGAAGTATTTTTTCATAAAACCTCCTTTCATGTCATCCCGTGCCCTTCACACGGGCATCGTTAACTCCCTGCCTGAGCGCGCAGAATCATCCCTTCAGGAGCGCGCAAAGGACGGCGTCCCCCACCTCGTGCGTCCTGCTCGTGCCGCCCAGGTCCCGGGTCCGTATCTCCTTGGCTTTCAGCACCCTGACGACGGCCTTTTGTGTATCCCGCGCCGCTTCATCTTCTCCCAGGTGTTCCAGCATCATCCTGACGGCCTCAATGGAGGCAATGGGATTCACAATGCCCTTACCTGTATATTTGGGTGCAGAACCGTGAATGGGCTCGAACATGGAAGGATACATCTTTTCCGGATTGATGTTTCCACCGGCGGCAAGGCCCATACCCCCCTGTATCATGGCCCCCAGATCGGTGATGATGTCACCAAAGAGGTTGGATGCCACGATGACATCAAAATACCCGGGACTCTTCACAAACCACATGCAGAGCGCGTCCACCATGGCGGAATCGGTTCTGACATCCGGATACTCCCCGGAAACCGATTTGTAGACGGAATCCCAGAATACCATGGAATAGTTGAGGGCGTTGGATTTGGTACAGTTCGTCACCATGCCCACGGGTTTCTCAGCCCCGAATTTTTTCCGCTTCCGGGCCAGGTCAAAGGCATAACGCATGGCCCGCTCACAACCCTTCTGGGAAAAGACGGCCGTCTGGAGTGCCACCGCGTCCGGCGTACCTTCCTTATGAATTCCGCCCGCTGAAGAATACTCACCTTCCGTATTTTCTCGCACCACGAGCATGTCCACGGTTTCCGGAGTGGCTCCCCTGACCGGAGACTCGACTCCTGGGTAGAGCTTTATGGGACGGAGATTGACGTACTGCTCGAAGCCCTTTCGGATCTTCAGCAGCAGTTTCAGTGAGATATGATCCGGGACCTTGGAGACGTCACCCACACTGCCTAAGAAAATGGAATCAAAGTCCTTGAGGATATCCAGGACATCCTCCGGCATCATCACGCCGTGCTCAAGGTAATAGTCGCATCCCCAATCAAAATGCGTTGTCGCCGCCTTAAACCCGTGTTTCTCTCCAGCGGCCTCGAGGACTTTCAAAGCCTCTGCGGAAACCTCCGCTCCAACCCCGTCTCCCGGGATAAAGGCGATTTCATATGTTTTCATTGCTTTCCTTTCAATCTTTCAATGAACCAGTTTGCGCCATCCTACCTGACGTAACCTTTCAGGTGGTAACCACAGGACTTTCTTATCACCGGTTTGGCCTCCAGCACCACCTTGTTCACCCTGGCCGGCGTTTTTCCTTCCATCCTGTCCAGAAGTGTCTTGACCCCCAGAGAGCCCATTTCGTACTGATCCTGCCGGACGGTGGTCAGATCAATGCCGCTCAGAGACGCTGTGTCAATATCATCATAGCCCACAAGGGCAATGTCTTCCGGGATTCTCAGTCCCGCCGACAGTATGGCCTCCCGCGCACCCAGGGCCATATTGTCATCCTGGCAGAAAAATGCGGACGGCCTGTTGTTCTTTCCCGAGAGCAACCGTTTGGTCGCCTCATAGGCCTTTATTCGCACATATCCGCACTCCACCATCAGGCCGGGATCGGGTTTTATTCCAAAATCCTTCATGGCCTTCAACGCACCCTGGGTCTTCTGGATGGCCGTGGATGTCTTCCTGGACCCCTCTATGATCGCAATCCGGTCATACCCCAGTCTGTACAGGTGCTTTAGAGCCTGATAGCCCCCGGCATAGTTGTCCGCGACGACATAATTCATCTTGTTGGTAAGTTCGGGATCCATGGAATATCGGGAGATAAGGACGAACGGAAATTCATCCTCCACCAGGGATCTGATATGCGGATCGTCTATCTCCACCGTGGTCAGGATGATGCCGTCCACGCCCCTGGACCTCAGGATGTCTATGGATCGTCTCTCCGCATCCAGACTCCCATAGGTGTTGGATGCAATGACGGCATACCCGCACTCGTCGGCAATTTTCTCGACTCCCCTTTGAATCTCAGGATAGAAGGGATCCGTGATATTGGGAATGATGAGCCCGATCGTTCGGGTGTGCTGGCTGATCAGGCTCTTGGCCACCCAGTTGGGACGGTATTGCAGCTTTTCGGCGATCTCAAAGATCCTCCGCCGTGTTCTTTCGCTGACGCCGGGCCGGTTGTTCAGTGCCATGGATACCGCGGTTGATGACACTTTCGCGTTTCTGGCGATGTCTTTTATGGTCGGTTTCTGTACCATTGAATAGAATGCCTTTAACGTTTAAGTTACCCCTATCCATAAAGTCATTGCGAGGCCTTTGTCAAGAAAAATCTGGCCGCCGAAATATTTTCTTGGATTTGAGAAGAAGAAGTGAGATCCCTAATAAAATGAATATATTTTCGACTATTCCACCTCAGACGAATAAAGACTTGAGCCTGGCGCAGAGATCGGGAAAAAGGGAGTCTTGAAATTGGCTCGGATGCAATCCCTCTAAACCATTAAGAATGGTGGAATTGAAGTATATTCGAAATTTTTCCTTGACAATTGTTACACTTTATTCTAACTACTTAAACGTTAAAGTTATTAACGGCTTGATAAGCTGGTGCGGTCTGATCTAAATATGAGCGTAAGGCCTTTCATTTAGGAGAAAGGAGCAATATATTGGCACCAGGCTTTCGGGAAGGCAAAGAGAAAGGGCAGAAGGGAGGTGAAAGCGGAAAAAGAGTTTCCTTAGAAGGGGAAAGAAAAGGGTGTTGGAAAAAGAATTGGTAATCTGCAGCAATATTTTGTGACTGAAGACACACTTACGGATTTATGAAAGACACTTTTAGATACCACAGGGAGGCGGCTATGTTTGGTCAAAGAGCACATAAAAGGATAAGATCCGCATGTTTTATGAGCGGGCTGATTTTTCTGCTTGCATTTGTTTTTATTGGAAACAGTGCTTTTGCTGCGGGGAAAGTGAAAACATACGAACAGTATGTGGCTTCTGTACCGGAAGGGTCTGAACCAGTCCCCCGTGAATGTTTTGAGAAAGCAATAGCTGGAAAAACGTTTGCCATGTATGACTGGGCGGCCTGGTGGCCTGAGGAGATCTATAAGGGTTTTGAAAACGAGTTTGGTATCAAGATTGTGCGAGACAATTATCCCAACCTGGATGAGGCACTTGCAAAATTCAGATTGAACCCTAAGACACCATATGATTTCTGGCTGACTAATCCAAAATCAGTATGGTATATGCAAAAGTGGAAAATATTAGATAAGATGAACCATGATTGGATACCAAACGTAAATCGCTATCTGGCAAAAGACATAAAAAATGCGAGCTGGGACCCCGGCTATCAATATACCGTTTTGACTACGCTCGGGTATGATGCGTATGTCGTCAATACAAACTTCATTGATAAAAATGATCCCCGGATTCCCTCCTGGAAATTTCTTTTTGAAGGGTGGGATGTCTACAAAGACAGATTGGTCATGAGAAATGAAATGAATCGGGTTATCGGCAATACGTTAAAATACCTCGGTTATTCTCTCAATTCCACTAATCCGAAAGAATTGGAGGAAGCCGAAAAGGTCCTTGTTCGTCTAAAACCCCACATTATGGCCTTTAATTCTTGGCCAAAAAGGGCGGTCATGGCAGGTGAAGTCTGGATCGTAGAAGGAGTGGTTCACGATTACCTTGCCTTGGGCAAACTGGCCGGGCCGGAAAATCCCTTTTACCCTGCTTACCCTCCAAATGGATGCTTGCTTTCACCCATGCTGGTTGTCATTCCTAAGGGGGGTAACAACCCGGCGGCGGCTCACCTGTTTCTGAACTATCTTTATCGGCCACATATCTTTGCAACACTCATAAATGGTGTTGCTTACGGCCATGGGCATACAGGAATCGAGGGTCTCATTGATGCGAAAGTAAAAAAATGGATGACCCCGCCAGAAGAGGGATACAGGGAAAAATGTGAAGTCCTTTTACCTCCCGCGTTCACAGGAGAGGGAGAAAAGCTACGGGCAAGTATCTGGGAAAAATTGAAAAAGTAAAGCCGCTTGGAAGGGGAGGAATTGTTGCCTCCCCTTCAAACGAATTGATTTCAGAACGGGTCATCCTTGATATTGGAGCAAATTAGATGGCAACATCTAAAATAGGTGCGAAAATAAGGGCAAATCTCCATCTTCTTCCAACGGTGGGGCCTATTTCAATCTGGATCTTTCTCTTCGTTTTTGCCCCGGTAGTCGTCATTGTGTTCATCAGCTTCCTGGCCACAGACCTCTCCGGGGGAATCCTGCCGAAATTTTCTATTGAGAACTATCGCTTCCTGTTTTTTGGAGGGAGTGAATACGCAAGGGCTGTGCTTCGATCCATTCTATATGCCTTTGTGACCAATATGGCATGTTTGTTTGTAGGCTTTCCCATGGCCTATTGGATTTCCAAATACGGGGGAAGATTCAAGGCACTTTTCTTGTTCTTGGTTATCGTTCCATCCTGGAGCTGCTATATCGTAAGGATATATGCCCTGAAACAGTTAGTGGGCTATCCCGGGATATTGAATGATTTTCTCCTTCACGCTGGCCTTATTTCATCTCCCATCAATATCCTTTACACACCCGCAGCCGTAGTGCTCGGATTGATTTATATTTGGCTTCCCTTTATGGTTCTCCCCATTTATGCCTCTCTGGAAGGGATTAATCCTGCTCTGTTGGAAGCATCTCTGGATTTAGGGGCAACACCGCGATGGCAATTTTTTACAGTCACCCTTCCCCTGACCAAGGGAGGGATTTTTGGAGGCACTATATTGACATTTATCCCCGCGTTGGGGGACTGGCTGGTTCCGCTCCTGATAGGAGGCAACAGAGTTTGGATGGCCGGAAATTTGATTGAGCACTTTCTTGTGGTTAGGGGCAAAATTGCCATGGCCTCCAGTATGGCCGTGATTCTAACTGCTACCGTTGTCCTCCTCATTTATGTGTTTATGAAACTCGGCGGAGAAGAATCCATGGAGAGAATCGTATGAAGGTTCTGACTGCACGAAAGATAAACACGTTGTTGACTGTAGCAGGTTATCTTTTTATATGGGGACCGATTGTTGTCCTTGGTATTTTCTCCTTCAATGCCAGTGCCTATGGGGTAAAATGGGAATCTCTCACCTTAAAGTGGTATATTGACCTCTTTCATACCCCTGCCATAATGAAGGCCGTTACGAGAAGTCTTCTTATTGCCTCCGTAACAACACTATTTGCCACGGTCATTGGTACATTGGCAGGATATGGGTTGTACAAATATAAATTCGCAGGAAGGCGTGTTTTAAGGATGTCTGCCCTTCTGCCTATTACCGTACCCTATGTGATAATGGCTGGAGCCCTTCTGGTATATTTTACAAGGATTGTTCATATCCCTCTCGGCTACCCTGCGATTATCATCGCACACATAAGCTTTAGCGCTCCCCTGGCGGTGTTTGTTACCCTGGGAAGGATGCAGAGAATTAACTGGAGTCTGGAGGAAGCGTCCGTCGACCTTGGTGCCAATATATTCACGACCTGGAGAAAAGTAACGATCCCCCTGTTGCTTCCTGCTATTTTTGCGTCCGCAGTGCTTATATTCCCATGGTCTTTCAATGACTTCACCGTTACTTATTTTGTTGCCGGAGTGGGTACGACCACTTTACCCCTCTATCTTTTTGCAATGCTCGAATATTCATTAAAACCTGTACTTATCAATGCTATCAGTCTAATTTTTATCATCATGCCAATTATTTGCATCCTGATT
>CAYUCJ010000009.1:8064-19895 GCA_964443285.1 uncultured Desulfobacteraceae bacterium
TATCAATGCTATCAGTCTAATTTTTATCATCATGCCAATTATTTGCATCCTGATTATATACTTTCCCAAAGGGAAAAAGAAACGGATCACTTGAGCCAGGCTGTCCACGTCCAGCGTTCGATGCCTTTTGTTCAGTGTTTTGTTTCGCAACTGAGATTCAAATAGAATTTTTGCCAGGACCAAGACATTCGGCATTTCAGACTTCGATTTAGGAATACCAAGGTGGAAAATCATGGGAGAAAAAGATAACAATACCTGCGTAGAACTGAGAGGTTTAGTCAAGAGGTTCCCCGGTGTCACTGCTGTAGATCATGTTAATCTGAAGGTAAAAGATAGAGAAGTCTTTTCTTTGCTGGGGCCCAGTGGCTGTGGAAAAACCACCATTCTCAGGATCATAGCCGGGTTGGAGACCGCAAATGAAGGAGAGATCTTGATCGGTGGAAAGGTAGTCAATGAGGTCCCTCCCTACCGAAGAGATTGCAATCTGGTATTTCAAAATCTCGCCCTTTTCCCCCACATGACTATTGGACAAAATATAGCATATGGGCTTGAAAGGAAGAAAGTCCCAAAACATGAGATCATCAAGAGAGTCGGTGAAATGCTGGAATTTATGGGGCTCAGTGCCATGGGAGACCGATATCCGGTTCAGCTCAGCGGTGGGCAACAACAACGAATTGCCCTGGCAAGGTCTCTGGTTTTGAAACCTAGGCTCCTGCTTCTGGATGAACCTTTGGCAGCACTGGATAGAAAACTGAGAAAAGAGATGCAGGTAGAGCTAAAACGGATACAACAGGAAGTGGGCATAACCTTTTTTTATGTTACTCATGACCAAAAAGTCGCACTTGCTATCTCTGATACTATAGCAATTATGCGGCAGGGAACGCTTGAACAAGTCGCATCTCCGAACGAAATTTACGACAGACCCAGAACGAAGTTTGTCGCTGATTTTATGGGCGCTACGAATATCTTTCCAGGGAAGGTGGTAGGCAGGGATAAGCGAGCAGTTCAACTGGAGAGCGAAAAGGGTCTCAGGATTACTGCCCTCGATATGGGAGACTTGAAAAGAGAAGATATTACAGGCGTCTGTGTTCATCCCGAGCGAATCAATGTTGTGTCTTCCACTGCCCAATTAGAAGCAGAGAATAAATTCGCGGGCGAAATTATTTCAATGATCTATCAAGGGGATTTTGTTGAGATTCAGGTTCGTTTGCGAGAGACCGAGGATAATAAACCCATAACGGCTCACATGGACGCCAGGCTATTTCAGGACGATAGACTTTCTGTTGGGAAAGACGTCATCGCCTATTGGGATCGGGAAAGCACCAAGACCTTCCGAGGATGAACCACTTTTGATAGGGGGTCTGCATGTAAATTGCATAAGAACCACTGCAAGATTGATGCAGCATTCTGGGAAAATGGCCGCTGATGGACGTGAGGCAACCTGTTAATCCAAATTCAAAGGGTATTTCCCGTATTTTTTTCGGCCCTCCCCATTTCCAACACATTTTCAACCTTGAGATAATCGGCTATGCTGTTGGCGCTGCCGCAGATGTACCCCCCCTTCACCGATATCCCTGATTCGCTTTCTGACCTCCTCATCCACTTCTTCCAGGGTCCCGTCGTAAAGCGTGTGGACCATGTCAATATTCCCCCAAAGGACGACCCTGTCCCCATATTTTTTCTTGACCTCATTGATGTCCATAGCCGTGGGCTCGATGGGATTGATGGCATTCATTGCTCAGTCCCTTCATTTATGGATTGACTTCGAATTATGATGGGGTTATTAACTTAAACGTCAAAGTTCAAAGCTCATTGCTACCTCCTCCGGGCAGTGCGATAAATGTAGTGGGCAGATTTATTTCGGGTCCTGCTCCAATGGCATGAAAATCGAGGAAAATCCATATCAATCAGGAGATCATTCAAATGAGAAGGAAAGAAAGAACTGGCATTTCCACGTCGGCCGGTTTTGGGTTGCGAGCCTTTTCCGAAGATGAGTTGCAGTCCATTCACCGGGCCACCCTGTTTACGCTCCTGCATACCGGAATAAAGGTTATGGATGAAGAGGCAATGGAAATCTTCCATGGGGCCGGCGCCGCTCTGGAACGCTTCCATGACTATGCGATCGTTAAGATACCCGCCCATATCGTTGAAGAATCCATTGCTTCAACTCCTTCAACCATGATTTGCCACGGACGCAATCCCGGTGTTTCGTTCCTGGCCGAGCCCAACCGGGTGGGTTTTACCACATTCGGCGGCTGTATCAACGTGATTGATCCCTACACCAGAGAAGTCAGAAGGGCCACAGTGGAAGACACGGGCGGTTTTGCCAGGATGTCGGACTACCTGGACGAGATCTCCGTAGTGGAAAGGAGCGTCAACGGGACCGACGCTCCCGAAAAAGCCTTGTCCGTGTACAATATCAGGGCCATGCTGAGCAATACGGCCAAGCACATCTGCCTCGGGGCCGATTCCGCCCGGTCTCTGAAGGTCATGACGGACCTGGCCGCCGTTTGTGTCGGGGGAATGGAGAACCTGCTGAAGCGTCCCATTTTTACGCCGCTGGCTTGCCCTGAAAGCCCTCTCATGCTGGGAGATGTTGTCTGCCGGGTCATCATTGAAGCGGCAAGAACGGGCCTTGGCGTTGGAATACTCCCCATGGGGCTATCGGGCGGCACCTCTCCCGCCACTTTGGCGGGCGCCATGGTTACCCACAACGCCGAGGTTCTGAGTGCCCTTGCTCTGGCACAGCTCACCAAAAAAGGAACCCCCTGTATCTACGCCTCTACCAGCACGATTCTTGACCTGAGATTCGGGACTTCCGCCATCGGGGCTGCGGAATATGGAATGCTCAACGCTTCCCTCGCAAAACTGGCACAATATTACCATCTCCCCTGCTGGGTGGGCGGTGGTGCTTCCGACAGCAAGGTTCCGGATATTCAATCGGGTTATGAGTTCACCCTGAGCGCCACCCTCAGCGCCCTTGCGGGGGCCAACTTTGTCTTCGGCTGCGGTGTCCTTGAACAGGGCCTCACCATGGACTACGCAAAACTGGTCATGGACGCAGAAATGATCAGGATGATCCATAAGGCCATCGGAGGCGTGCCTATTTCGGACGAAACGCTTGCGGTGGATATCATTCAGGACGTGGGTCCTGCCGGGTCCTACCTTGCTCATGAACACAGCTACCAACACATGAGAGAGCAATCCCAGCCGAAGCTCTTCGATCGCAGGTCCAGGGAGGGCTGGATGAACCTGACATCGGGAAAAAGTCTACGTGACCAGGCCTATGAAAAGGCAATAGATATCCTCGATAACCACAGGCCCATGCCCCTTCCCAACGGCGCCGCCGAAGAGATGGATCGAATCGTCAGTGAGTTTGAGGAAGAGACAAAGCGTGGCTGATTCCCTTTCGGAAACGAATCCACAGCCCCTCAACTCAAGAGCACTGGTCCACTGCGGGAGGGTCAGTGCAGCCCTTTCCGGCGGGAATATATTTTTCCTCAGCTTCTATTACGGCGCAACTATTCTGCGTGGGGTCTCCAGCCCAGGCACTTTCTCCCTCAGTCCAATCGAAAATGGTCCGATGCGCCTGTCCGGTGCATAACTAAACAGATCGCTGATCTGAAGGTGCTTCGGCGTCCCGGATATTCCCTTTCGGAAACGATTCTGCTGCCCCTCCCTTTAGCGATGCGGCGGATTGCAAAAGGAAGGACGTAGGCGTCATTAGGGGTCGAAAAGGGATCTTTGTTGAGATTTTTCTGATAAGGCGACCTGTCGTTCAGAAAAAAATTGCATTGACGTAACACGCAGATTATATCATCCTCTAAGAAGGGTGTCTGGGTACGATTGAAAGATCGAAAACATGGAAAACAGGTTTACAGTGTATCGGAATTTCTACGGATCATTCTCAGGGGCTCAAGGCGCAAGGGACTGATTCAACGACCTCAAAACCTTATGCCTTATGCCTGACGCCTCTCAGGTTTCAGGTCAATTTTCTTCAGCAATACCATTTATCTCTGACTCCCGAATAGCGAGAATTTATTAGGCTCAAGAGACATGACATCATCGACCAAAGAAAAGGAGAATACCCTAAAAACGGCCAAGGATGAGATGGAATCCTGTCGTTCACCAAAGCTGCAGTTCGACACCATTTTCAATTTCACCTCCTACGGAATCTGGATCCTGGACGGGACGGGCAATGTCCTCAACGTCAATCCGGTGGCCGAACAGCTTATCGGTATTCAAAAGAAAGATGTCGTCGGAAAAAATATCATCAAACTCGTCGAAAAAGGTGTCATTAATGAAGCGCTCACCCCCTATGTCTTGGCGGCCAAGCGTCCTGTCAGCAGGGTGCTCCACGTACTGAAAACGAACAAGCATATCTTTTCAACAGGCACCCCTGTCCTGGATGAAGACGGCAACGTCAAGCTCGTGGTCGTCAACGAATATGATATGACCACCCTGAATAATCTCCAGGCCCAACTCGAGCAAATGCGCAATGTGGCTCAAAAATACAGGGACGTCATATCGGATATGGCCCTCCACGACCTGAAGGACCGGAGCATCATCGCAAAAAGCCGGAAAATGCAAAACGTCATGATGGTCAGCCGCAAGCTCTCACGTTTCGGGGTGTCCAACATCCTGATATTGGGTGAATCCGGCACCGGCAAGGGGCTTGTGGCCAGGTTCATCCATGAAAAGAGCAAGCGCAGGAGACAACCCTTCGTCCAGATCAATTGCGCGGCCCTGCCGGAGGGGCTCCTGGAGGCGGAACTCTTCGGCTTTGAAAAAGGGGCCTTCACCGGGGCTTCCGATAAAGGGAAAATCGGCCTTTTCGAACTGGCCCAGGGCGGGACCCTTCTGCTCGATGAAATCGGGGACCTCCCCCTTCCCCTTCAGGCAAAACTCCTGAAATGTCTTGACGACGGTGAAATCATGCACCTGGGGGGTCTCAAAACCATCCAGATCGATTGCATTATTATAGCTGCCACCAACCAGGATCTGGATGAATTGGTCAGGAAAAAAAGATTCCGTAAAGACCTGTACCACAGGCTTAACGTCTTCAAGATTGAAATCCCTCCGTTACGAGATAGGCCCGAAGATGTTTTCGAACTGAGCAAGTATTTCCTGAAAAAATACAACAGGGAATTCAAATCGAAAAAGCGGTTTTCTAACGTGATGATTCAGCAACTTCATCAATACGCCTTCCCCGGTAATGTTCGGGAACTGAAAAACATCATCAAGAGTGCGGTGGTCATGTCGGAAACCGATCTACTTCAATGGGCCTTCATGGGCAAAGAGGAGGGAGACACGGAATCCACTGAGTCAATTTTGAATGATTCCATAACCCTGACCGAAGGCCTCGCAGAACAAATAGAGGGAATCGAAAAGAAGCTCCTGGAAAACGCCATCGTCAATTGCGGCTCCACAAGGGAACTGGCAAGACATCTGAAAACCAGTCAATCCACCATCGTTCGAAAACTCAAAAAATACGGACTTGAAAAAAGGCCGTAGCACGGCGCACCTCCCGAATCGCCTCAGTTACAGGACGCGGTCCGGAATGGTTCCCCGAAAAGATTTCCCGACCAACCGATACCCCGATGAGTTGAGTCATTAATGACTCGATTTCAGGCGCTCCTCGTCTGGGCTAAGGCTATTTGGTTTTGATATCAGTAAGTTACATTTTTGGTCTGCTTCTTGCTTTATTACATCATGCAAATTTTTTCCGTTTCTGCCAGAGAAGAAATATCATTAATAGTCCTTTAAGAGGATTTAACTGAAAAACCAAAAAAAGGAGGTCACGATGTCGGAACAATTACCAACTCAGGCGCGGGTAGTCATCATAGGTGGAGGAATCGTGGGATGCAGCGTCGCCTACCATCTCTGCAAGATCGGCTGGAAAGACGTCTTGCTGCTGGAGAGGAAGACCGTGTCTTCGGGCACCTCTTGGGCGGCGGCAGGCCTGCTGGGGCAACTCTGGTCAACGAGCGCCCTGACCAAACTTGCCTCTTACGGCGCAGATCTTTATTCCCGGCTGGAAGAAGAGACCGGTCAACCCACCGGTTACAGACGCCCCGGTTCCATCAGGGTGGCGAAAACAGAGGCGCGAAGGAGTGAGTTCAACCGCTCCATGGGCATGGCCAAGTCATTTGGGATTGAGATGTATGAAATCAGCCTTGATGAGGCCAAGAAAAGATTCCCGGTCATGCAGACCGACGACCTCGTGGCGGCCTGGTTTCAGCCTAATGACGGGTTCACAAATCCTGAAGACACCACGCAGGCCCTTGCAAAAGGCGCCCGCGCGGGCGGGACCAGGATCGTAGAAGGCATAAGAGTTACCGGAATCAAAGTCGAAAGGGGCGCGGTTACGGGCGTCCATACGGATCAAGGCGATATTTCATGTGAATATCTCGTCAATTGTGGAGGCATGTGGGGCAGAGAGATTGGGAAAATGGTGGGGGTCAGCATCCCCCTGCTGGCGGCCGAGCACATGCATGTGGCAACCAAACCCATAGAAGGGGTCTACAAAGATATGCCGTATTTGCGGGATATGGATGGCTATATCTACATCCGGGAAGAGATGGGCGGTCTCCTCATGGGAGGCTTTGAGCCTTTGGCAAAGCCCTGGGGAATGAAAGGGATCCCTGAAAATTTCGCCTATACTCGGCTTCAGGAAGATTGGGACCAGATGGAGCTTTTTTTGGAAAAGGCCATCGAGCGTGTTCCCGCCTTTGAAAACGCCGAGATCACCAGCCTCACCACCGTCCCTGAGAGCTTCACCCCCGACACCACCTATATGCTGGGAGAGGCCCCGGGCCTGAAGAACTTCTTCGTGGCCGCCGGTATGAACTCTGTGGGTATCACCAGCGCCGGTGGTGCCGGCAAGGCCCTTGCCCAGTGGATTGCCCAGGGTTATCCCGAAGAGGATCTGTGGTCTGTGGACATCAGGCGTTTTGGAAAGTGGCAGGTCAACAAACAATATCTCCACGATCGCATCAAGGAAGCCGTCGGTGTCCTCTATGCGGACCATTGGCCTTTCCGTCAACCCGAAACCGCCAGGTATGTCAAATGCAGCGCCTTTCACGACCGGTTGGCTGCCCGGGGGGCGTGTTTTGGGGTGGTGGCAGGCTGGGAACGGGCCAACTGGTTCGCTCCGGAAGGCGTCAAACCGGAATACGAGTACCGCTGGGGAAGGCAGAACTGGTTTGACTACTCGGCAGCGGAACACCGGGCCGTTCGCGAAAATGTGGGCATTTACGACCTGACTTCCATGGCCAACTTTCTCGTGCAGGGGTCGGATGCCATGACCGAACTCCAGCATATCTGCGCCAACAACGTGGATGTCCCTGTCGGCAAGGTGGTCTATACCCAGCTCTTGAATGATAGGGGGGGGATTGAAGCGGACCTGACGGTAACCCGACTGGCCCGGGACAAGTATTTTGTCGTCACACCGGGTGCCACGGCGACGCGGGATTTTGACTGGATTCAAAGACATATTCGGGATGGCGCAAATTGCGTCCTGACCGATGTCACCTCATCTTACAGCATGCTCGGTGTCATGGGACCCAAGTCCAGGGAACTGCTCTCCAAGGTGACGGACGCGGACTTATCCAATGAGGGGTTCCCCTTTGCCACCGCGCAGGAGATTGACGTGGCCTATGCCAGACCCCTTGTGGTGAGGATGTCTTTTGCAGGGGAATTGGGCTGGGAACTCTACATCCCTACGGAATTTTCCCTCAACGTATTTGACACCCTCATGGCTGAAGCCGGGAAATTCGATACCTCGCTGGTGGGGCTCCATGCCGTCGACTCCCTTCGCCTGGAAAAAGGCTACAAACACTGGGGTTCGGACATTGGACCGGATGATACCCCACTGGAGGCAGGTCTGGGTCTCTTCGTGAACCTGAACAAGGAAGACTTCATAGGCAAGGATGCGCTGGTTCAACAGAAGGCCGAAGGATTGAAACGGAAACTCGTCATCTTTACCATTGAAGATCCGGAACCATTGATCTACCATGATGAGCCCATCTTCAGGGACGGCGAACTGATCAGTGAAAATACCCACGGTTCGTATGCGCACATGCAAAACTGCTCTATTGGCATGTGTTACCTTAAGAATCCTGAAGGCATTACGGACGAGTGGATCAAAGCCGGAAAATATGAAATCGATGTGGAAGGAAACCGATTCCCCATCAAGATGCACCTTCACCCCCCCTATGATCCCAAGAGCGAGCGGGTGAGAATGTAGGGTATAAAGACAGAAGAAAGGAGGGACTGTGATGAAGCGAAGATTCAAGGCCGGGAAAAGTCGGTCTTCAGGCTTCAGCCTGAACGTGCTGACCGACGACGAAGCCCATGAAATCCACCTGGCTACACTGGAAGTTTTGAAAGACACCGGCGTTTTCGTAGAAAGCGAAGAGGCCATGGAAATCCTTGACGGGGGCGGGTGCGCGGTTGACAAGAAAAGCAAGACCGTGAAGTTTCCTGCCTGGGTGGTGGAAGATGCCATCCGGTCCGCCCCTGCTACGGTCATTGCCTACGGCAGGCGGCCGGAAGACGATGTGGTGCTGGAAGACAACAGGGTCACCTTTACAAACTTCGGAGAAGGGATCCAGTTTGTGGATCCCTATACCGGGGTGCACCGGGACACGACCAAGGCGGACATTGAAAAGGCCGCCCGTCTCATCGACTACCTGGAAAACGTTGAAACCTATGAGCGGGCCATGTGCTCCCACGACAAGCCCCCCCAGGTGCAGGCCCTTCACAATGCCGAGGCGTCTTTAACCAACACGACCAAACACCACTGGCTGGGGCCGGTGGACCGTTACCAGTCAAAAAAGATTATCGATATCCTGGTGGCCATCGTGGGGAGCAAAGAGAAGCTGAGGGAACGACCCCTGATGACCTTTGTGACCTGCCCCATCAGCCCTCTCAAGCTGGTTGCACATCACTGTGACATTATCATAGATGCCGCCAGGAATGGCCTTCCGGTGAATGTCATAGGGATGGCCATGTCCGGAGGATCGGGCCCGGTTCACTTGGCAGGGACCTTGGTCGTCCAGAATTGCGAGATCCTCTCCAGCCTCGTTTTGAGCCAGTTGACCTCCAAGGGTGCCGCGTTTGTCTACGGCAGCTCCACATGCCCCCTGGACCTGCGGACGGCCACAGCCACGGTCGGCGCCCCCGAGACGGGGATGATCAGCGCGGCCGTGGCGAGGATGGCGCGCCTCTACGGGGTGCCCTGTTTTACCGCCGGTGGGTAGGGCGATTCCAAGGTCGTCGACGCCCAGTCGGGTTTCGAAAAGACCATGACAGGCATGTTACCCGCGTTGGCAGGGTCCAACGTTATCTACGGATTGGGAATGCTTGAAATGGGAATCACTTTCGACCTGGCGCAACTGGTTTTAGACAACGAAATAGCGGGGATGATCAAATATGCCCTGAACGGGATCCCTGTGAACGACGAGACCCTGGCGGTGGATGTCATCAAGGAGATGGGGATCGGCAAAGACTACCTTTCCCACGAAACCACCTATCAGCACATGCGGTCCCAGTCCCAGACCCAGGTGATCGACCGAAGGATGCGGGCCGACTGGGAGGCGGACGGCAGCAAGGATATCTACCAGCGGGCCCATGAAAAGATGATCCATATCCTGGAAACCTATGAACCGCCGCCCCTTCCCGACCATGTCCTGTCCACCATTCGGTCCATTGTGGACGAAGCGGAGAAGGAAGTGGGGGTTTGAGGGTTTTAGTAGAAGGAATCGATGATGCAGATCTACGTGTGTGTGAAACAGGTGGCGGACACAGCCGAAAGTATTACCCTGGTCGGCAAGACCTCCTATGATGAATCGGTAAAATTTGTCCTCAATCCCTACGATGAATACGGTCTTGAAGCGGCCCTGCAACTGGTTGAAAAGGAGGGCGAAGGCGAAGTGGTCATCGTCACGGTGGGAAAAGAATCCGCTCTCAAGATCATGCGGACGGCCCTGGCTATCGGGGCCGATCGGGGAATCCTGGTAAAAACGAACACCCAGTTTCTTGACAGCTCCCTGACGGCCCTGGCGATCAAGAAGGCCATCGACATGGACGGATCGCCCGATCTTGTTTTCACGGGAAAGGAGTCCGTGGACAGCGAGGGGCTGCAGACTCCTTACCGGGTGGCTGCGGCCTTCGGTATGCCGGTGGTCAATGACGTGGTTGATCTCAAAATCATTGACGGCCGGGCCGTCGTAGAACGTGAGATCGAAGGGGGATCGAGGGAGGTCATCCACATGTCCATGCCCTGTGTTATAGGCGGCACCAAAGGATTGAATGAACCTCGACAGCCCACCCTGCCCGCCATACTCCGGGCAAAGAAAAAGGAAATCAAGCAGGTGGATATCCAGGATCTCGAGCTGGGCCTCAACAATGGAAAGACAATGCTGGTGGAGCTCGAACCGGTCCCGGAAAGAAGCAAGGCCAACTTGAAGATGTTTGAGGGAGAGCCGATCGCCATGGCCGAAGAGCTTGTCAAAATGTTCATGGAAGAAAAACTGCTGAACGGTGCGGGAGATTGACACATGAAAAATGTGGGTATTTTGATCGAATTGGACGATAAGGGCACGCTTAAGGAAACCAACTTCGGCATGATTACAGCTGCCAGGGAGGCCGGCGGAGAACCCCTTTATGCGTTCATTTCAAATGGCGACGCCGGGAAATACAGGGAACCGCTCCAGTCCTATGGCATCACGAAACTCATAGACCTCTCAGTGAAAGACGCGGATTTCTCTCAACGCCCCGATCTTTTGGCCGGGGCGTTGATCGATGCTATGAACCATTTTGATCTCTGCTGCCTGGTGACCCTTTCAAGTGTCAAAGGAAGGGATATCCTGGCAAGGGTGGCGGCCCGTCTGGACGCACCGCTTGTCCTGGACTGTCTGGGTTTCGACCTGGTGGAAAAGACCGCGTCAAAATCCCATTTTTCCGGAAAGACCATAGCCACCATTCGTTTCTCCGGCGATCACTTCTTGTGCGGGATCAGACCCAATGCTATTGAACCGTTGGTCGCCCCCTGCGAAGCTGAGGTCGAAGCCTATCAGGCCCAGGCAACAGATCCCGGTCTTCTGAAAATCGAGGAGACCATCGCCACCGAAAAAAACGTGGTGGAACTCACAGAGGCCAATATCATCATTTCCGGGGGTCGCGCCATGGGGTCGGAGGAAAATTTCAAGATCCTCTACGAGTGTGCCGGGCTCATCAATGCGGCCGTGGGCGCATCGAGGGCCGCGGTGGATGCCGGATATGCACCCCACTCCATGCAGGTGGGTCAGACCGGAAAGACGGTCAGCCCGAGGCTCTATATCGCCTGCGGCATATCCGGGGCCATACAGCATTTCGCCGGCATGAAGACTGCAAAGAAGATTGTGGCCATCAACTGGGACAAGGACGCACCCATCTACAACAAGTGCGATTACGGTTTGCCTGGAGACCTCTTCGAGGTGGTGCCGGCCCTCACAGAGGCCCTCAAGAAAACTTTGTCTAAATAGCAAGGTATGATATTCTTTTCAGGTTCTGCTCCTGAGTGTGAGAGAAAAAGAAGAGCAGGTGAACGGGAAGTTCCTGAAGCGGCATCATTTAGGCCCTGGAATCCCGCCGCAGGCGGGAGAAGGGTTGAAATCCGCAGCGACCGGAGTCATGGACAACGGAGGGAGCGTAGCTTCTGGAATGTGGTATTTGCCTGGCTCTTGGGAACCACGACTTTATTGCAAGGAGAGAAGACATGAACCTTTATAAAGGAAAGGTGCTCATGGTTGATCTTACGGAGAGGCGCATTTCCACCGAGCCTCTGC
>CAYUCJ010000009.1:19995-25595 GCA_964443285.1 uncultured Desulfobacteraceae bacterium
GGAAAGGTGCTCATGGTTGATCTTACGGAGAGGCGCATTTCCACCGAGCCTCTGCGCAAGGATTGGCTGAGGGAGTACTGGGGGGCCTGGGGTCTGGCCCTTCGCTATTACCGGGACCTGGCGTCCCCGGCTGTCGATCCCCTGTCGCCTGAAAACCCCATTGTGGTGATGACGGGGCCCTTCTGCGGGACATCGGCACCCATGACATCTCGTTTCTGCCTGGTCTCCAAGTCTCCCCAGACGGGGACGATCTTGGAATCCAACACCGGCGGCGCTTTTGCGCCTGAGCTCAAGTTTGCCGGCTATGACGGTATCATTGTCACGGGCAAGGCGGATGCCCTGACCTATCTCAAGATTGTCGACGACAAAGTGAGCCTGGAAACTGGTGAAGGGCTGAAAGGCAAAGGGACCTTTGAGACGGAAGAGGCTCTGAAAGAGGCTGCAGGGTCACCCAATGCGAAGACGCTCACCATTGGACCGGCCGGCGAGAACATGATCGCTTATGCCTGTGTCGGAACCGAGGCCTATCGGCAGATGGGCAGGGGTGGTACCGGTGTGCTTTTCGGCAGCAAGAATCTCAAGGGCATCACCTGCCTGGGCACAGGTGGTGTCCGCGTCGCCGACCTGCGGGCCTTTCAGGAAAAAATAAGCCATTACAAGCATACGGATCTTTTTCAGGACAGCAATCTCTGGGCCAAGACCGACGGTACCCCCGTCCTGATGGATCTCATCAGTGAAATGGGTGGGCATCCCACCAGGAATTTCACGTTCGGCGGCAATGACGCCGTAAAGGGCATCAATTCCGATGCCATGCAGTCCGCAAAACTGGGTAACAGGGCTTGTGCCTCATGCCCCATGGCCTGCGGGAAGTTTACCCACATCAACGGTGCGGAGATGGAAGGTCCGGAATACGAGACCCTCTGCCTCGGAGGTTCCAATTGTGACATCAATGATCTGGAGCAGGTCATCCGCTTCAATCGATTGTGCGATGATCAGGGTCTTGACACCATTTCCTGCGGAAATGTGATCGGTCTTGCCATGGACATGAAGGAAAAGGGGCGGCATGACTTCGGTCTGGAATTCGGTGAAAGCAAGGGCTATCTGGAGGTGATTTCCGAAATCGCTCTGCAATCAACCGAGAGGGGCAGAGACCTGGCCCTGGGAGCCAAAGGGCTTGCCGAAAAATATGGAGTCCGTGACCTGGCAACGGAGGTTAAGAACTCCGAGTATCCGGGCTATGACCCCCGGAGCAACTTTGGAATGGGACTGGCCTATGCCACCAGCGAGCGGGGAGCCTGTCACTTGCGGGCTTTTACCATGTTTGAAGATGGCCCCTTTGACATTCCGGCTCAGGTTCAGGCGGTCGTTCGAAGCCAGAACTTCAACGCCATCAAATGGTCCATGTGTTTCTGTGATTTCTGGGGGACCATGAGCCCGGACATTCTCGCCGATCTCCTGACGACGGCCCTGGGTGAAAATGTTTCACCTGAAGAACTGGCTCGGTCCGGCGAAAGGATATGGAACCTGACGCGCCTTTTCAACCTGGCCGCAGGCTTCACTGCCGAGGACGATTCCCTGCCCCTGAAGATCATGGAACAGCCCCTGAAAAAGGGGCCACATGCGGGAAAAGTCTTTAAAAAGGAAGACTTTGAAAAGGCCAGGTCCCTCTACTATCAGGTTCGGGGGTGGGACGGAACAGGGACTCCCGGCAATGCGAAACTGGCCGAACTGGATCTTGAGAGGCTATAGGAGAAAAGATATGCAGAATTACTTATATGCCATCCCGGAATTGTGCACCGGATGTATCCGGTGCATGTACGCCTGTTCTGCGGCCAAAGAGGGCTTTTTTGTCCCCTCGAAGTCACGGATTCACATCAACAATTTCCCTTACAATGGCTATTCAGTTCCCAGCATCTGCTTCCACTGCCCAAAACCCGATTGTCTCAAGAGCTGTCCCGAAGAAGCCATTTATAAAGACGACTCCGGCGTGGTGCTTGTAGACCGAGAGAAGTGTGATGGGTGCGGTAAGTGTGTGGAGGCCTGTACTTATGGCATGATGGAACAGGATGGGCAGAATCTGGCCCGCAAGTGCGATTACTGCGGTGGGGACCCTGCCTGCGTCAAGGAATGTGAACCCGGCGCCCTCGTTTTCGGCGAGCCCCAAAAAGAGCTCACAAAACTCAGGGGGCTCCAGATGAAGCAGCGGATCACTTCCGGGACTGCAGGAGAAAAACGCCACCAGTTAGGCCATAATCTGCTGGGAATGGCCAGGGAAATTGAGTAACCGGAAAGGCCGATTGTAATTCAGTGAGGAAATTTAATGCCAAGAAAACAATATGACTACATCATCGTGGGTGGCGGATCGGCCGGATGTTGTCTGGCCAACCGGTTGAGCACGGACCCGAAACACAGGGTGCTGGTCCTGGAGGCCGGACGTCCGGACTATATCTGGGATATCTTCATCCACATGCCGGCCGGCCTGACCTTTCCCATAGGAAACAAGTTCTACGACTGGTGCTATGAGAGCGAGCCGGAGCCATTTATGCAGAACCGGCGTATCTTCCACGGCCGCGGCAAGGTTCTTGGAGGGTCCAGCAGCATCAACGGCATGATCTATATTCGCGGCAATGCCATGGATTATGAGAAATGGGCACAGGATGAAGGCATGGAAAGCTGGGATTACGCCCACAACCTCCCCTATTTCAAGAAGGCCGAAAACCGTCTCAAGGGAGCGGACGCGTACCATGACACCAAAGGCCCGCTCAAGCTGGAAACCGGTCCCTGCAAAAATCCCCTTTTCGGTGCTTTCCTCAAGGCCGTTCAGGAGGCCGGCTACCCCCTGACCGATGATGTCAACGGTTTTCGCCAGGAAGGGTTTGCCGCCTTTGATCGCAACATTTACCGCGGCCGGCGCCTGAGCGCCGCGCGCGCTTACCTGCACCCGGTAAAGAACCGGCCGAACCTCACCGTTCACTGCCGTACGTTCACCAACCGAATCCTGTTCGAGGGCAAACGCGCCGTGGGAGTCGAATATGTAAAGGGAAAAGGGACTCCCCAACGCGCTTTCGGCGCCGAGGTGATCTGCTGCGGCGGATCCATCAACTCCCCCCAACTGCTGCAGCTCTCAGGCGTGGGAAACGGCGAAGAATTGAACCGTCTGGGAATCGAGATGGTACATGACCTCCCCGGAGTGGGGGAAAACCTCCAGGACCATCTGGAAGTCTATGTCCAACAGGCATGCAAGAAGCCGGTTTCCATGTATCCGGCCCTGCTGTGGTGGAACAAACCCTGGATCGGCTACCAGTGGCTTTTCCATCGCAAGGGGCCTGCAGCCACCAACCATTTTGAGGCGGGGGGGTTTATCCGAGGTAACGATGATGTGGCCTACCCCAACATCCAGTTTCACTTTCTGCCGCTGGCCATCCGCTATGACGGGTCGGCCCCCACCCAGGGACACGGCTACCAGGTCCACGTGGGCCCCATGTATTCCAATTCCCGGGGTTCCGTTAAGATCAAATCCATTGATCCGAGGGTCCATCCCAGCCTGCGTTTCAATTACCTCTCCACAGAGGAGGACCGCCGCGAATGGGTGGAGGCCATCCACTGCGCCCGCAAAATTCTGAGTCAACCGGCATTCGATGAATTTAACGGCGGTGAGCTTTCACCGGGACCCGGCGTGGCCAGTGACGAAGAGATTCTCCAATGGGTGGAAAAGGACGGGGAGACCGCGCTCCACCCATCGTGCACCTGCAAAATGGGGAAAGACGACATGGCCGTGGTGGATCCGGACAGCATGCGGATTCACGGCCTGGAAAACCTGCGCGTGGTGGATGCCTCGGTCATGCCCTATGTGACCAACGGTAACATCTATTCACCGACCATGATGATTGCCGAAAAGGCCGCCGACCTGATCCTGGGCAACACGCCCCTGCCGCCATCGGACGTTGCTTTCTACCGGCACGAAAAGCCTGTTTAACCTTTCAGATCTGCCTCGAACTCCGCCAGCAGCCCGTCGATGGTCTGGCGGGCTCCCTCCGGCAGGGGTTCCAGCTCGTGGATTTCGAGAATCCGCAGGGCCTCTTCATAGGCCCTTTCGGTGAGATCCCTGCCGCCGTCGATCTCCAGCCATCCCTCTCGCGTTCGCCGGTCGAACAGTTTGTTCACGGACTGGGTCCTGGTCCGTTCAAAGGTGTGGCGATGGGTCAGGAAGGTTCCCCCCGGGCCGATTTCATCGATCAGGTTAAGAGCCAGCGTTTCACTGTCCACCCGAACCCCTTGGAGCATCATGCGAATATTGCCGATACATTCGTGGTCCATGACCAGTTTGGCAAAATCGAAGGTAAGCCCGCTTTCAATGCCGCCGGCCCCGAAAATCAGGTTGGCCCCGGCCAGTGCCAGGGGCAATACGTTCAGGGTAAACTGGTAGGCGGCCTGGGCATCGGGCAGCTTGGAATCGCTCACCCCCCCTCCGATACGGCTGGGCAAGTGATAGAAATTGCACATCCGGGCCACGGCAGAGCCCACCAGGCCCCATTCCGGCGCCCCCAGAGCGGCCAGGCCGGTCTTCAGATCCATGATGGTGCTGCAGGACCCGAAGGCCACCGTTACCCCTTTTTTGACCGCCTGGGCCAGGACCAGACCGCTGAGTTGTTCGGCAATCGTCTGGACGATGGTCCCGGCCAGGGTGACCGGTCCGGTGCCGCCCGCAAGGGCCATGGCCATAATGTCCACGTTGATACCCCCCTCGGCCGCGGCGATAAGGGTCTCACAGCACTGTTCGGTCAGGCACAGCGGGCTTGTAGGGCAGCAGGAGCAGGTGCAGATGGGCCGCTCCCGCAGTTTGTCCATCCCGCCCACAGCCGCGGCAGCCATCTTTAACATGACCTCCACGCCGGGCCTGTCCACCATGCCGATGGTGATGTGCTTGCTGTTGTGGGTGATCATGGCATGGAAATTGTGTACGGCCTGGGCCTCGGACAACTGATCGGAGGGACAGACGGTCCGCTGACAGAAGGCCATGGTGTCCAGGGCGTCTATCAACCGGTAGACGTTGCAGCAGTCCTCTTTGGTGGAACTGCGGTTTTCACGGGTGACCGGATCGATGACCTTGACCTGCTCACCGAACGTGCCGAAATTCACCCGGTTGTCTTCAACGTAGAAGTCCTTTTTTGGGTCCCGCGCGTAGTAGGTAACGCTTTTCGGCACGGAAGAGAGGCTGTCGGTGACCAGCCATTCGGGGATTCTCACGCGCCAGTTTTTCCCCTGCCGCACCACCGAAGCCCCCGCGCCCTGAAAACGGTCGGCCGCCTCTTCCATTTCTACAAGAACCCCGGTGTGCTTCAGGATACGGCAGGCGCCGAAATGGATGCTTTCCAGGTCATCACGGGTGAGGAATCTGAGTCCCATTCCGTTGATGGTTTTTACACCGGTTCTTTCGATCTGCATTTGTCTTGTCCTCATTTGTTGATGTAATCGAAAAAGTCCGTCCATGGGCACGATGATGACTTCCAACGAAGTCGCTTTATTCAACAGAGCTCAGGAGGGGGCCTGAGGGTCATTTTCGGACCCTTTCTCATAGTGCACTTGGCACCCTACTCCGA
>CAYUCJ010000010.1:0-5442 GCA_964443285.1 uncultured Desulfobacteraceae bacterium
GGGCCGCCAATGCCGCAGGCGCCATCAACTGGGGTTTCCCCACCATAGCGGATACCGATATCCCCGAGGTCCTGCCCACCGGCGTCTGCACCTATGAACATGTGGTGGCCAATGTGAGCGAAGAGGAGATGTCGGCCAAGTCCATCGAGGTTCGCGGTCTCAAGGTGACCATCTCCAAGGTGGACATCCCCTTGGCCTATGGCCCGGCCTTCGAGGGAGAACGTGTGCGCAAAGACGATCTCTACCTTGAAATGGGCGGCGGGAAGACCCAATGCACCGAGCTCTGCAAGATGACGGACATGAATGCCATCGAGGACGGAAAGGTCGTGGTGGTGGGACCGGACGTCACGGACATGAAGAAAGGGGACAAGCTCCCCCTCGGCATCTTTGTGGAGGTGGCCGGCAGGGAGATGCAGGAGGATTTCGAGCCTATCCTGGAGAGGCAGATCCACCACCTGATCAACTATGCCCAGTATGTGATGCATATCGGACAGAGGGATATTTCCTGGATCCGTGTGAGTGACAAAGCCATAGAAAAGGGCTTTACCCTGAAGGACATCGGTGTGATTCTTCACGCCAAATTCCATCAGGATTTCGGGAACATCCTGGACAAGGTACAGGTGACTCTCTACACGAAGAAAGAGGATGTGGACAAGCTCACAAAGACGGCCAGGGGGAACTACAAACACAGGGACGAACGTGTGGAAAAGATGACGGACGAGAGCGAGGAGATCTTTTACTCCTGCACCCTGTGCCAGTCTTTTGCCCCCAGCCACGTTTGTGTGGTGAGCCCGGAAAGAACCGGGCTTTGCGGTGCCTACAACTGGATGGACTGCAAGGCGTCCAACCAGATCAATCCCACGGGTCCCAACCAGCCCGTTGAAAAGGGTGAGTGTCTGGACCCAGTCCTGGGCCAGTGGAAGGGGGTCAATGACTTCGTCTTCAAGGCCTCGAGGCAGGCCATTGATCACTACAATTTCTACAGTGTGGTGGTCGATCCCATGACCACCTGCGGCTGCTGCGAATGTATCGCGGCGGTCCTTCCCGGATGCAATGGTGTCATGACCGTCCACAGGGACTACTCGGGAGAGACCCCAAGCGGCATGAAATTCAGCACCCTGGCTGGCGTCATGGGTGGCGGCCAGTCTTCCCCGGGGTTTGTGGGGCATTCCAAATACAACGTTACCCAGCGCAAGTTCATCGTTGGTGACGGCGGTCTGCTCCGCATGGTATGGATGCCCAAGTCCCTGAAGGAAGAAATCAGGGAGCGGCTGGTGAAACGGGGCGAGGAACTCGGCGTTCCGGACCTGGTAGACAGGATTGCAGACGAGACGGTGGGGATCACGGAGGAGGAAATTCTTCCGTTTCTGAAGGATAAGGACCATCCGGCGCTCAAGATGGACCCGATTGTTGGGTAAAAACCTCAAGACGGCATGCCCGGAAGGGCATGCCGTCTTGCTATGATCAAATTGCCATATCCATATCAGGAGTGAATTATGGGACTAAGTGGAATTCAAATTTTCAAGATGTTGCCAAAGACAAACTGCGGTGAATGCGGCGTCCCCACATGCCTGGCCTTTGCCATGAACCTGGCATCCGGAAAGGCGGAATTGGATTCTTGCCCTTATGTATCCGATGAAGCCAGGGAACAGCTGGCCGAGGCCTCGGCGCCTCCCATCAGACCCGTGGCCCTCGGGGTGGGAACCCGGGCCTTCAAGACCGGCGGTGAAACGGTCATGTTCCGGCATGAAAAGACCTTCTTCAATCCCACCGGCCTAGGCGCAATGGTGGCCTCCGACATAGCCCCCGGGGACTTGGACACCAAGCTCAAGGAATGGAACGCCCTCCAGTATGAGCGGGTGGGTCTCAACCTGAGGCCGGAACTGGTGGCGCTGAAGGATGTCAATGGGGACGGTTCGGCGTTTGCAGCGGCGGCCAAGAAAATTGCCGAGGAGAGCGAATTCGGCCTGGTCCTGATGAGCGAAAACCTGGATTCTTTGAAGGCGGCGGTTGAGGTGTCGGCCTTCAAGAAACCCCTGCTGTATGCGGCGACCGCAGAAAACGTTGAGGAAATGGGGAATCTGGCAAAGGAAAAGGGGATCCCGCTGGCGGTCAAGGCTGAAGACGTGGAGGGGCTGACCGTTCTGACGGGCAAACTGACCGCCATGGGTCTGAAGGACCTGGTCCTGGATTCCGGAGTGCGGGAACCGAAAAAGGTTTTCGAGCACCAGGTGGTTATCAGGCGCGCCCCCCTCAAGGCGGGCGACCGTTCGCTGGGTTTCCCCACCATCACCTTTCCGTGTGAGATGGCCGGGAACCTGGACGTGGAAACGATTCTGGCCTCCATGCTGATTGCCAAATATGCAGGCATCGTGGTCCTCTCCGATTTTAAAGGCGAAAATCTCTTCCCCCTCCTGCTGCAAAGGCTGAACATATTCACCGACCCCCAGCGACCCATGACCGTGACCGAGGGGATCTATGAGATAGGGGCCCCGGATGAGAACTCACCGGTATTGATTACCACCAATTTCTCCCTCACCTATTTCATCGTCAGCGGCGAAATCGAGGGGAGCAGGGTTCCCAGCTGGCTGCTCATCATGGACACGGAAGGCCTTTCCGTTATGACCGCGTGGGCCGCCGGAAAATTCGTAGGGGATGCGGTGGGCATGTTTGTCAAGAAATCGGGCATTGCCGAAAAGGTGGCCCATCGAAAGATCGTCATTCCGGGCTATTCCGCGGCCATCAGCGGCGACATGGAAGAAGAACTGCCAGACTGGGAGGTCCTCATCGGGCCCCGGGATGCATCTCTCATTCCGAAGTTCCTTAAGGACATGGGCAAGTAGGCATTGAGTGGGCTGGACGCCCGAAGGCAAAAACAAACAACGAGACAGGGGGTTTACCCATGCTAATTATTGGAGAGAGTTTAAATGTCATCAGTCGTGTCATAGGGAAGGCCTTTAAGGAAAGAGATCCCAGGCCGATCATCGAGGAGGCCAAGAGACAGAAGGATAAAGGCGCGGACTGGATCGATATCAACCTGGGTCCTGCCAGGAAGGGCGGTCCCGAGCTGATGGAATTTGTGGTCAAGACCGTGCAGGAGGCCATAGGAGATACCCCTAGCCTCGTACTCGATACCTCCAACATCGAAGCCATGGAGGCCGGACTGGCCGTTCACAAGGGAAAGGCCGTCATGAACTCCATCATGTGCCGGGCGGAGAGGTATGAAAAAATGATCCCCCTGGCGGCCAAGTACAAGGCCAACATGATCGCCCTGATGTGGGGACCGGACGGTCTGCCCAGGGACGAAAATGAGCGGGCCGCCCTGGCCGTGGAGCTTCTCTATGCGGCCAATGAGGCCGGTGTTCCCAACGAGGATATCTTTGTGGATGGTGTTGTAACGCCGCTGAACATACAGCAGCCGCAACTCATGAGCCTCCTGGCCTTCCAGGAGATGCTTCAGGATATCGCGCCGGGCGCAAAGTCCACCTGTGGGCTTTCAAATGCGTCCAACGGAGTACCGGACAATCTCAGACCCATCATCAATCAGACCTATATGGTGATGATGGAACGAAAGGGCCTGTATTCTTGCATTGCCGATATCTTCGATGAGAAACTCGTCGCTATTGCCAGGGGCGAAAAGCCGGAGGTGGTGGAGGTCATCCACAAGGTCATGGACGAAGAAGAGATCGATTTGGGCGCCCTCTCCAAAGAGCTCCAGGATTACGTGAAGACGGCCAGGGTACTCCTCGGCCAGTCACTGTTCTCGGATTCCTGGCTGGAACTTTGATGGAATCGTAAAAAGCCCGTCCATAGGCACGCGCAAATAATTCGTCATCAAAACAAGGCCGGACAGGCCGTATTCAGAGGGACCTTCCCGATCAGACAACCGGATGGGGAAGGTTCCTCTTTTTTGGAGGACTGGTGTGATGGGAGAATGTGGTACAGGGTCCTGTGCGACCCCGGGAGACATGGAAAGGGCCGACCAGGAGAAGATGATCCAGGAAAACCTAGGCAGGATAAAGAGAAAAATCCTGGTCATGAGTGGGAAGGGAGGCGTCGGCAAGAGCACCGTTGCCGCCTATCTGGCGATCTTGCTGAGTTCAAAGGGATACAAAGTGGGGCTCCTCGATGTGGACCTTCACGGTCCGTCCATTCCCCATCTTCTCGATGTGCGGGGAGGATTGGACATGCAGGAGGCGCAAGGGATCGTAAAACCTTTTGCCTTTTCTGAGAACCTGGGGGTGGTCTCCCTGGAGATGGTTCTCGGGGACAGGGATACGGCGGTCATCTGGCGCGGACCCATGAAAATCAGTGCCATCAGGCAGTTTATCTCTGACATCGAATGGGGTGAACTGGACTTTCTGATTGCGGATTCTCCTCCGGGAACAGGGGATGAACCCCTCACGGTGGCCCAGACCATCCCCGACGCTGAGGCCCTCATCGTGACCACGCCGCAGGAGGTGAGCCTGGCGGATGTACGAAAGTCCATCAATTTCTGTAAGCAGGTGGACCTGAAAGTGTTGGGGCTCATCGAGAACATGAGCGGGTTATTCTGTCCACACTGCGGCGAAAGGATTGAGCTTTTCGGAAAAGGCGGTGGCAAGAGGACCGCTTTGCAGATGGGTGTCCCGTTTCTCGGGGAAATCCCGGCCGATTCCCGGCTGGTGGAACTGGCGGATCAGAGCAGCCTGGACGAGCTCAGAGAAGAAAAAGACCTGGCAATCAACAAGGCCTATGGAGAGATCCTGGAAAAAGTTATTGGCGGTTAGTCGGGCGAAAGGCGCCTGCTCCCTTTATTTTTCCTTCATGAACCCGAACCCCTTCATGAAGCTCTTTTGCATCACGAAAAACACGATCAGCGGGGGCACCGCCGCAATGAGGACCCCGGCCATGATGACGCCCCAGTTGTTCATGGCTTCGGTACTGATCAGCATCTTGATGCCGATCTGGACCACCTTCATCTGATCACTGTTGACCACGATGAGGGGCCATAGGTATTGATTCCAGATGTAGACGAATTCAATGACGGCGAATGCACCGATGGTGTTTTTGGACAGGGGGATCAGGATCTGAAACAAGAACCGCATGGGCCCACAACCATCGATCTTCGCCGCATCGGTCAATTCGTGGGGAATGGTATAGAAATGCTGACGGAACAGGAATGTCCCCGTGGCGCTGGCCAGAAAGGGAACAATCAGTCCCCAGTAGGTATCCACCCACTTGAGATTCGAAACAATTTCGAACAGCGGGACAATCCTCACTGGAATCGGGAGCATCAGCGTGATGAGAATCACCAGAAACCAGAATTGCTTACCCTTGAAATTGAAGTGTGAAAAGGCAAAGGCCGCCATGACGGATATGATGAACTTGCCCAGCCCGACCATCATGGCACAGAACGCGCTGTTGAACATCATGCGACCCAGATCGACCTGGTTCCAGGCC
>CAYUCJ010000010.1:5542-23466 GCA_964443285.1 uncultured Desulfobacteraceae bacterium
ACGGCAAACAAAATAATGGATTCGGCAGCAGCAAGCCCTGCAGTATGGTTGATAAATGCCTCCTTATAGAGGTCATAGATGAGGATATTGGTGGCGTCGGCAGGGCCGCCCTCGGTCATGACATCGATTAGGCCGAAAGAACCGAAGTAGGAATAGATCAGGTTCATGATGAGAAGAAAAAAGGTCATGGGGGATAGCAGCGGAAAGGTTATTCTCCAGAATACGTTGAAGCGGTTGGCCCCATCTATTCCTGCTGCTTCGAGAACATCCTCGGGAACGTTTTGCAGGCTTGCTAGAAACAGGATGATATTGTATCCTATGTTCTTCCAGGTCGCTGCGGCCGTGACCACGATGATGGCCAGGGAGCCCGTCGTGAGCCATTGGGGCTTCACATGGAAGAGAATGGAAAAGAAGTAATTGACGTATCCGGCTGACGCGTCAAAAAGGAAAACCCAAAGGGCCCCCGCTATTGCCGGGGAGAGGGCATAGGGCCAGATCAACGCGGTCCTGTAGAAAGTGATGCCGCGGATTTTCTTGTTGATCAGTACGGCAAGCCCCAGGGAAATGGCCAGTCCGAAAATAACCACGGAAAAGGAAAAAACAAAACTGACGTAGAAGCTGTGGAGGTAATCCGACGAGGTGAACAATTCAATGAAATTACCGAACTTGATAAATATTTTCCTGATCCCGAAGGGTCCCAAACGGTAGAGACTCAGACGAAAAGTCTCATAGGTAGGATAGAACAGAAAATAGCCGATGATAATGAGAGAAGGAGCCAGCAGGAAATAGGGCAGGAACTTATTGTTGAAGGTGGATCTCTGCTCCATTCTTGACCTCCCAGCGATACAGGGTAAAAGCCGGGGGATCGAGAGCCGGCAGTCCCATGGGACTGCCGGCTCTCGGCCTTTGGATCTATGACAGGTTGTGAGTCATGCTTGGACTAATGTCCATACCCTTATTGATAAAGCGAATTGTATCTTTTCAATTCATAGTTGGTCTTTTTTGCGGCCTCTTTCAAGGCTGCCTCCGGCGAGGCCTTCCCTTCATAGACTTTTTCTACGGCCGATTGGACTGCATCTCGGAGTTGGGGGAAGACCCCGATCAGGGCACCCCTGGTGGCCAGTGATGTCTTCGACTGCAGCAATTGATCGAAGGCTACCTTGTAGTTTGGGAATTGCTTGTACCAGCCTTCTTCCTCAAGCATTTTCATGGCACTTTTTCGAATGGGAAAATACCCCGTTCCCTTGTGCCAGGTAACCTGCTGTTTGGGCATGCTGATCCATTTGAGAAATTCCCATGCGGCCTCGATTTCATTTCGCGGGTGGTCCTTGGTCAGCCAGAGGGTGCCGCCCCCAATGATCACCCCTTGACGGGGAACGGAATCCGGCCTGGGCAAGAAACCGGTTCCCAACTCCCATCCCTTGGTATTGAAGGCCTCGGTCATCTGGGTCACGTCCGATGTGGATGAGATCATCATGGCAGCCTGCCCGCTGATAAACGCCTTGCGGTGGTTGCTCCAGCCCCTGCCCGTATTCAGGAAGATCTTGTCCTTTTCCAGATCGGTCCACCACTTGATGATTTGGACACCCGCCGGTCCATCGAAAAGGACCTTGGTGGCACGGCCCTCCCGGCCGTTTCCATGGTTCACCAGCAGCGCATTCTGAACGGCGTGCCACTCTTCAAAATACCAGCTGTGCAGATTCCAGGTGATCCCTGCCTCAGCAGCACCGCTGTCCATAATCTTCTTTCCCATTTCTCGAACTTCGTTCCAGGTGTCGGGAGGTGTGTTGGGGTCCAGTCCGGCCTTCTTGAAAAGCGTCTTGTTGTAGAAGAGGATAGGCGTGGATGAATTGAACGGCATGGAGTAGAGCTTCCCGTCCACGGTGTAGTAGGACATCACCGCATCCACATAATCCCCCCAATCCACTTCCTCGGGCTTCGCCAGATCCCCGATGGGTATGATCATGCCGGCGTCGATCATGCCACGGGTTCCCACCTCATAGAGTTGAAAGATGTGGGGGGCATTTCCGGCCTTGACCGCCGCGATGGTCTTGTTCAAGGTCTCATTGTAACTTCCGATATACTGGGCCTCCACCGTGATTCCGGGATGCGTTTTGTTGAAATCCGCTGCCATGCCTTTGAGCAAGTCAATTCGCTTGCCGGACATGGCATGCCAAAACCTTACCTTCACCTCCGCCTGGGCAACCCCGGCCGTTAAAGAGAGAAACGAGGCAAGAACAAACAGGACAATGAGATACGAAAGACGCGATTCTTTAGACATACCCAACCTCCTTTGAATGGATGTTTATGGGCCAACCTGCCAGTCGGCAGAACGGGGGCTTCTTACGGAAAAAAGGCATCCGCAAAAACCGTCGGATTTCCTTGGCGAAACCGTCAGTAGTATGACATCATTCAGGGAAACGGTCATCTCTTCTTGACATAGTATCTTCTTATGAGGTCAAGGTTGTCCAGATACTCCTGCTGATACTGCAGATCCGGATAATGGGTCATTTCTTCGCTGAGGGACCGGATATAGGGATAGATATCAATTCCGTAGGTGTTCCTGCCCCGCTTGTCCGCCTGGTGTACGATCAGTATGGAGTAATAGCTCAGAAGAACACGGGTGGAGGAGGCCCGGCGCAGGGTGTAGGCCCGGCCGCCGATGGTATTCAGGAGGAAACCGGCGTAAGGGTAGACGAGATCGATGCGTGGCCTCAAGCGGTCCGTTTCGGGGTCGCCTTCCCCTTTTACAAGCCAACTGTAAAACATGTCGAGATCTATTTCCATATCGTCCCGTTCGTGGCGCATGACTTCTTTGATAAGCCGGATATCCTTGGGATCCAAGACCCTGAAAAAGTGATAAACGTTGGCCGTCAGGATCCTGGGATCGATTCCTTCCCCGGCGGGGGCCGGGAGATTTGAGGAGAGGGCTTTCAGAATCACCTTGAAACGTTCAAACGTTCCGTTGCCCAGGGCGAGATGACGCACATAGGGCTTCTGATCGAGGTAATGGAAAAACTCCTGGAGACTCAAGGTCATCTTGGGCATGACTTTTTCGGCGGGGGGTTCTACGGGGAGAACCAGTTTTTGCGAGGTCTCGGCAGAGGTCTCCCCCTTTTCAGGGGTGGATGGGGAGGTCTCTGATGGAGGGGCAGTTTCCCCCTGGGCAGGAATCGTTTTTTCAGAGAGAGTCGATCTTTCCGACTCTTTCCCAAGATCTCCCCTCAAGAGGTAACCTATCAAGGCGCCCAGAAACAGAAATAACAACAACCACCACCAGACACGTCTTGATCCACTCTCAGCCATAATGCCTCTCCGACGAAAAAGATTAAGGGTTTGCAGTTTGACTTTTTCCGTCTGATCATTAATGATGACCTTGTAAGAGGTCATCGTCGTACACATGAACGGACTTTTTATAAAGTCATCATTAATAGTTGAATGCTGGAAATGTCAAGGTGAATATACAGGAGTGTGACCACTGAAGCAATGAGAATTCTTCTGACAAACGATGACGGCATCCATGCGCCGGGGCTGCGGGCCCTGCACACGGCCCTCGAGGCAGACCACAAAATAGACATCGTGGCTCCGGAGCATGAGATGAGCGCAGTGGGCCATGCCATCAGCCTGTCCACGCCCTTGCGGGTCAAAAACGTCATGAAAAACAATGCGTTTTACGGCTATGCAGTATCAGGGACGCCCGCCGACTGCGTCAAGATTGCCTTGCAGGAACTCCTGAAGCGGCCACCGGACATCATTTTGTCAGGCATTAATCTGGGAGCCAATGTGGGGGTGGATATCATCTATTCCGGAACGGTTTCAGCCGCTACTGAAGGTGCATTCATGGGGATCAGGTCGGCCTCCATTTCCCTTGACACCCGAATGGACCCAGACTTTGGTTTTGCAGCCCGGTTCAGCAGGAAGGTCGTGCGGTTTCTGGTCAATTACGGGCTTGAACCCGGCACGGCCATCAACGTGAATATCCCTGCCCTGCCTCCTGAGGAGATCCAGGGGATCTGTGTGGTGAGGCAGGGCATGTCCCGCATCGAGGAGCGTTATGAACGACGAAGGGACCCCCGGGGAAACGTTTATTACTGGCTTTCAGGTGAGACGCCCATTGAAAACGGCAGTGAGGATACGGATGGTATGGCCCTGAAACAGAAAAAAATCACCATCACTCCGATCCATTATGACCTCACCTGCGAGCGGGAGCTGAAACGCTTGAAGGCCCGCATCCCCGTGTCATTTTCCCGTTCGGACTGAGAAAAGGCCGCCCGCGACCGGGCGGCCTTTTCTCAGGGTGTGAAAGAGGGGCCTGACGGTTAGTCCGCCTGGCCGGCCATCTGTTTGTAGTTCTCGTATCTCCCTTTCATGTCGGCCTCCGCCTTTTGAAAGAGCATCTTCGCGTTGTCAGGGAAACTCCTGGTAAGACTGGCATAACGGACCTCGCCCATAAGGAAGTCCTGGAAATCCCCGTTGGGTTCCTTGGAATCCAGGATGAAGGGATTCTTCCCCGCTTCGTGGAGCCGGGGATCATAGCGGTAGAGGGGCCAGTACCCGCTCTCCACCGCCTTTTTCTCTTCTGCCTGGCTGCGACCCATATTGATCCCGTGGTTGATGCAAGGGGAATAGGCAATGATCAGCGAAGGTCCGTTGTAGCTTTCGGCCTCCACAAGGGCCTTCATGAATTGGTTTTTGTTGGCTCCCATGGCTACGGATGCCACATAAACGTATCCGTAGGTCATGGCCATCCGTCCCAGGTCTTTTTTCCTTGTGGGTTTCCCGCTGGCCGCAAACTTGGCCACGGCCCCGGTAGGCGTTGCTTTGGACGATTGCCCTCCCGTATTGGAATAGACCTCCGTATCCATGACCAGGACATTCACATCCTGCCCCATGGCCAACACGTGATCGAGGCCGCCATATCCGATGTCATAGGCCCAGCCATCCCCCCCGAATATCCAGATGGATTTCTTGGTCAGGTAATCACTCCGCTCCAGGATGCGGAAGAGGACCGGGTTGATCTCGCTGTCAGGACGGGCCACTTCCAGATGGAACAGTTCTTCTATCTCACGTCTGAAGGCCTTGGATTTTTCACCATCTTCCATGTTTTCAAGCCAGCCCTCCATGGCCTTCTTCAGGTCCTCGGAGAGGGGGCCATTCAGGGCCTCGACAATCAGTTCTGCCAGTTTTTGACGTCGTTGAGAGACCCCGAGGACAATGCCGAACCCGAATTCGGCATTGTCCTCAAAGAGGGAATTCGCCCAGGCCGGGCCGTGCCCTTCCTCATTGGTCGTGTAAGGACAGCTCGGAGTGGAACCGCCGTAAATGGAGGAACAGCCCGTAGCGTTTGCAACAATCATGCGATCTCCGAACAGCTGGGTCACCACCTTGATGTAAGGTGTTTCACCGCAACCCGGGCAGGCTCCGGAAAATTCGAATAGAGGCTGCCGGAACTGGCTGCCTTTTACAGAGGTTATGGGCATCAGGTCATCCCGAACAGGGAGGCGGGTGGAAAACCTGTGGTTGGGTACCTGTGATTCCATTTGCGTGCCCAGAGGTTTCATCTCCAGGGCCTTTTTCTTGGCCGGGCACACATCGGCACAGTTGCCGCAGCCGGTGCAATCCATCGGGCTGACCTGGATCCTGAACCTCAGGCCCTTGAGCTCCTTTCCTTTTGCCTCTAAAGTTTCAAAGTGCCGGGGTGCCTCTGCCAGGTCCTCTTCCCGGGTGAGCAAAGGCCGGATCACGGCGTGGGGACAGACAAAGGAGCACTGGTTGCATTGGATACAGTTCTCCGGAATCCAGCGGGGTATATGGATTGCAATGCCTCGTTTTTCATATTGGGTGGTGGCTGTGGGGAAGATGCCGTCGGGACTGAAGGCGCTGACGGGAAGCTTGTCACCCTGCTGGGCGAGCATGGGCCGCATGACTTCACCCACGAACTCCGGTTCGTCTGCCTCCAGATAGGCCTTCTGACCTTCGGTGGCCCAGGATTCCGGGACATCTATTTTCTGAAGGGCACCGACGGCCCTGTCCACCGCATCGATGTTCATTTTGACGATTTTGTCGCCCTTTTTTCCATAGGTTTTCTTTATGGCGCTCTTCATGTAGCCGAAGGCTTCACCGGGGGGTATGACATCGGCTATCTGAAAAAAGGCGGCCTGCATGATCATATTGATTCGTCCTCCCAGGCCCAGCTCACCTGCTATCTTGACGGCATCAATATTGTAGAAGGCAAGCTTTCTGGCGGCAATCGTGCGCTTCATGGCGCCAGGGATCTTTTCTTCCATTTCCTCCGGTGACCATGGGGAGTTCAAGAGAAAAGCGCCCCTTTCCCGAATACCTTCGAGAATGGGGTACTGGGTGATGAACTGGGGATTGTGACAGGCGATAAAATCGGATTCGGTCAGTAAGTATGGAGACTGTATCTTGTGAGGGGAAAACCGCAGGTGGGACATGGTAATCCCACCGGACTTTTTTGCATCATAGGCAAAATAGGCCTGGGCAAACAGATCCGTATTTTCACCAATAATCTTGATGGCGTTCTTGTTTGCACCCACGGTCCCATCTGCGCCGAGACCCCAGAACTTGCAACGCACGGTCCCCTCGGGGGAAGGTTCGATTGTCTCTCCCGGTTCAAGAGAGGTGTAAGTCACATCATCCCTTATGCCGATGGTGAAGTGGTTCTTGGGTTCACGCCCCCGGAGGTTGTCAAAGACCGCCTTGACCATGGTCGGCGTAAAATCCTTGCTCCCGAGACCATAGCGGCCTCCCACGATCACCGGGGATTCTTTCCTCTCCTGGAATCCCGTGCACACGTCCTGATAGAGGGGTTCGCCCAGGGAACCGGGGGATTTTGTCCTGTCCAACACGGCGATTCTCTGGGCCGTGGCCGGAAGAACGCGAAAGAAGTGGGGGCTGGAAAACGGCTGGTAAAGACGGATCTTGACGAGTCCGACGCGTTCGCCTATCCCGTTCAGGTAGTTCACGGTCTCCTCTATGACGTCGCAGCTGGATGCCATGGAAACGATGACCCTTTCGGCCTCGGGATCGCCCACGTAATCAAAGAGGTGGTAGGATCGCCCCACCAGATCGCCCACTTTGTCCATTTCTTCCTGGACAATCCCCGGGATACGTTCAAAGAACGGATTGGCGGCCTCCCGGTTCTGGAAAAATATGTCCGGGTTCTGGGCGGTGCCTCGAAGCTGCGGATATTCAGGGTTCAATGCCCTGCCTCTGAAATCGTCAATGCCTTCCCAGTCCACGAGGGATGCCATGTCCTCATAATCGATCATCTCGATCTTTTGAATTTCCATGGAGGTCCTGAAACCGTCAAAGAAGTGGACGAAAGGTAAACTCGATCTGATGCTGGCCAGGTGGGCCACCAGAGCCAGGTCCATGACCTCTTGTACCGAGGAGGACGCCAGAAGAGAAAAACCGGTTTGTTTGACGGCATTGATATCCGAGTGATCGCCAAAGATGGAGAGGGCATGGGTGGCAACGGCCCTGGCAGATACGTGAAACACGGCGGGCATGACTTCGCCGGCAATCTTGTACATATTGGGAATCATCAAAAGGAGACCCTGGGAGGCCGTAAAGGTGGTGGAAAGGGCCCCGGCCGCCAGGGCACCATGAACGGCCCCAGCCGCTCCCGCCTCCGATTGCATCTCAGAGACTTTCAGGACCTGACCGAAGATGTTTTTTCGTCCGTAGGAAGCCCATTCGTCACAATATTCCCCCATGGTACTGGAAGGGGTAATAGGGTAGATGGCAGCCACGTCGCTCATGGCATACGCCACGTGCGCAGCCGCTTCATTTCCTTCAAGGGTTTTTGTGGTTTTGCTCATGTGTTTTCTCCTTGGTCCGGCATTTCAACTCGTTGAATTTAACTTGCAATTATCATATAATTGGGCCGGTATGTTAGTCCTTATGCAAAGACGTGTCAAGCGCACAGTAGCGGTAACGTATGACGAAAAGGGAATATCCTGAACACCCCCTCGTGGGTGTGGCCGCCGTCGTCCTGAGGAATGGGCGGGTACTCCTCGTGAAGCGGGGAAAACCCCCCGCTAAAGGCGAATGGAGCCTTCCGGGTGGCTTGGTGGAACTTGGAGAGACGCTGGTCCAGGCTTTACACCGGGAGCTGCGGGAAGAACTCTCCATAACAGTTGATGTCCTGGAGCCGGTGTGCATATTTGACAGGATCGTACGAGACGCGGATAATAATGTTCAATATCATTATATAATTGTCGACTATTGTGCACAAATTGTAGAGGGAACTCCCACGGCTGGGTCAGACGCCGTAGTGGTCAAGTGGGTCAATACAGAATTTCTAAAGGAAGCTTCAACCGATCCTATGCTCTTCGAGGCCGTCTCAAGAGCCCGGCGCCTGCCAAAGAAAAGAGGTCGAGCTAGCTGATAACATGCAGAAAACGCTTCCAATGGGGCCAGGACCAGTAGACGATAAAGGCCTCGCCTTTCACGGATTCGAGGGGTACAAAACCCCAGAATCGACTGTCGTAGCTGTGGTCCCTGTTGTCCCCCATGACAAAAAGATGGTTCATAGGCACGGTGACCGGACCAAAATGGGCATCTGGCTGAAGACCACCGGTGTAGACACCGTGCCTGTCATCAAAAGGCTTGCCGTTGATCGTGATGGATCTGCCTAGGATCTCAATGGTGTCACCTGGAATGCCGATGACCCGCTTGATAAAGTCTTTGCTCGGGTCCATAGGGTAGATAAAGACAATAACGTCATTCCGGTGAGGTGTTTGAATAGGAATCAAGGTCTTTCTCAAAAACGGGATCTTGACACCGTAGATGAATTTGTTCACAAGGATGTGATCCCCCACCAGGAGGGTTGGCTCCATGGAGCCGGAGGGAATCTTGAAGGCCTGCACCACAAAAGTTCGTATGAAAAGGGCGAGAATAATAGCAATGACGGCGGCTTCGGCATATTCCCTGAATACACTTTTTTTCCTCAATTTTTCCTCTACAACTGGGCTTTCCAAAAGAACCCTCCACAGCGTTTATGCCCGAAATTTCTATAATGGATAGAAAACGCACCGGACCCAACGCGGAATTCGCCGGTGAAAACCGGCGAAAAGTTTTTCTGATTTTGATCAGTCCGGGACAGTTGGCCCGATTTTTGAAAGGACTTAATCCTAAAAAATAAGTTTGTAAAGAAAAATCTGCCTCCTGCCGATAATTCAGAAGCAAGGCAGAACAAATGGTCGTTTGAAGAAAAAAACAGGCCAAGCAAGGGAAAAAGCACAACATGTTGTATTCACAAGGGAATATGAATATTGCATGGTTATAAATTATGCAAAATGAAAACAATTAATAAAATATAGTTGACAAATATAGTTACGTATGCATGATTATGACACATCTCCCATGAAAGGATTTTTAGGTCAAGATATATGTAGGAGGGTAAATTGGGTCAAAACCTGGTAAAAGACATCAGAGAAGAACTCCTTATGAGCAAGGCGGAATTGGCCAGAAAGGCGGGCGTTTCTCCCTTGACCGTTGACCGTGTTGAAAAGGGGATGTCCTGCAGGGTGGAAACCAAGCGAAAAATTATCCTTGCGCTCGGTTACAAGCTCACGAATAAGGAAAAGATCTTCCCGGGAAATTAGAGAAAAGATCACAATGGCTGTACCCAAAAAAAATCAATTGGTCGGTCTGGATATCGGCTCGAGGGCTGTTAAGCTGGTTGAGATTGATCACAGTAAAAGAGGCAGAATCCTGAAGAATTTCGGGATTATTGGATTACCTCGAGATGCCATTGTGGAGGGAACGATCAAGGAAATGGAGATCGTCTCTTCGGCCATCAAGACTCTCTGCCGGAATTTGAAGGTAAAGAACAGCGACGTGGCCACTTCCATTTCAGGTTATTCGGTCATTGTCAAGAAAATCGTGATAGCCGATCGGGACGAATCGGAACTGGAAAAAACCATTCATGCTGAGGCCGAGCAGTATATCCCGTTTGACATAAACGATGTCAATCTGGACTATGATATCCTGGCCGTTGGAGACCAAACCGGGCAGGAAAAGGAGGGTGAAAAGGGTAAGCCCCGTCAGATGGAAGTCATGCTGGTGGCCGCCAAGAAAGAAATCGTTGAGGATTATGTGACCCTTCTTCAGCTTTCCGGTCTCAATCCGGCGGTTGTTGATGTGGACGCCTTTGCCCTTCAGAATGCCTTTGAGGTCAGCGCCAGTGAACCGGAAGGTTGTTATGCCTTGGTGAATGTCGGCGCGGAAGAGCTGGGCATCAACGCGATCAAGAACGGATCCTCCATATTCAGCAGGGATTCTTCTTACGGAGGAAACCAGATTACCGACGCCATCATGTCTGAGTTCGACGTGGACTTTGAAGAGGCTGAAAAGATCAAACTGGGTGGCAAGAAACCGGAAAACAGTAAGGTGGCCCTGGAAGAGATCTTTACTTCAGTCCTATCAGAGTGGGCCCAGGAGATAAAGCGGGCTCTCGATTTCCTGGCTACTACCTATCCGGAGGAAAACATAGAAAGAATACTGTTAAGTGGTGGATCCTCCAGGGTGCCGGGGTTTTCAAAATACCTCGAAATGGAAACCAGCCTTCCCGTGGAAGAATTGAATCCTTTTGCAAACCTGATTGTCAATGAAAAGGCCTTTGATTCAAAATACCTAAGCTATATGGCAGCCCAGGCCGGAGTAGCAGTGGGTCTGGCCCTAAGAAGCATCGGTGACAAATGATTAGAATCAATCTTCTTCCTTTCAGGGCGGCAAGAACAAAGGAAAATATCAAGCGACAGATCAGCATCTATGTCTTGACGCTGGTGTTTGTCTTTGCTGTCATGTTGTTGGTTTTTTTGCAGCTCAACGGACGGTTGCGTGCCGTCAGGGCGGAAAAGGACACGGCACAGAGACAACTGGCGACCTATGCGCAGACCACAAAAAAGATCACTCTTCTGAAAAATCAGATTAACGAAATTCGCTCCAAATTGAATGTCATCCGTGATCTGGAAAAAAAGAAGACAGGGCCCGTGCGTCTGCTCGACGAAATAGCCGAAGCCATACCGAAAAATCGATTGTGGCTCAGGTCGCTGGATGAGAAACAGGGCACCTTGATGCTTCGGGGCACGGCCATGGACAATGAGACGGTGGCCCTTTTCATGACGAACTTGGAGAAGGCTGAACACATAACAACCGTCGATCTGAAGAGCACCACCCTAAAATACTTGGATAAATACAAGCTCAACGTGGTGGATTTCGATCTCGACTGCAAGACCTATTCCTTCAAGAAAAAGGTTGTGGGGAAAAAGACCGGCGGATAAGCAAAAAGGTAGAACTCACCTAAGCAGAGGATTTGGTGGGCATGGAAAAAAGCCCGTTTTTTGAAAAAATAGAGAAAATGAAGATGGCCTACAGGGTCCTGATCCTTTTGGGGACCGTCGTCTTTTTGGGTGGCCTGTTCGTCTGGCTTGTCGTCATCCCGAAGACCCAGGAGATTGCCAAAACCAAAAAGGAGATAGCAACCCTGAACCAGCGGCTGGTTCAGGCCAGGATTCGGGCGAAGAACCTGAAGAAGTTTGAGGCGGAGCAGGCTCAGGTGACGGCCCAATTCCAGGAGGCCTTGAAGCTGCTGCCCAATAAGAGGGAAATTCCTTCCTTACTGAGGACGATCACGCATCTCGGCACGGATTCCCAACTGGATTTCCTCCTGTTCAGTCCGCAAAGAGAGAAGGTCGAGAATTTTTATATTGAAATACCTGTGTCCATAAAGGTTAGCGGCACATACCATAATGTTGCCTCATTTTTCGATAAAGTGGGCAGGATGGAACGTATTGTCAATATTCTCGACGTTTCCATGAAACCCGAAAAACCCCTTTCCACTACATTGATCACAACGTGCAGCGCAATGACCTATCGATTTAAAGGAACGACGAATGCAACGCCCGGGGCGAAAAAGAAAAAATAGTCTTGTCGTGGTGGCAGGTTTTGTCTGGTTCCTCTTCCTCGGCATGGAGGCCTGGGGAGCTGGCGAAATGGTCTATAAGCCCCCCCGGAGCTTGAAAGATGTCTCCCTGGCCGGAGACTCGCAAAGAACATCCTCTGAAGAGCAAGCGATGGCTGGTGCCACGGGCAAGACCGATCCCTTCAAATCGTTTTTGTCCATCGAGGAAGCGGTAGAGAAGAAAAGGAAGAAACCGAGAACGTATCTGGAGACACTAGATCTTTCTCAGCTGGATTTGATAGCCACCATCCTGAACAACAAAGGCAACTGGGCCATGGTTCGAGACGCCAAAGGGTTGGGGCATGTGATCCGCAAGGGAACGCCCATCGGGACCAACGAAGGTGTTGTTCGTGAGATTCGAGAAGGAGAAGTGGTTATCCGAGAAAAACACAGGGATTTTATGGGTAAAGTGAAGACCAAAGAGGTGGTCAAAAGGCTTCCGAGTCAACAGTGATGGCTTGGCAAGAAGTAGTCATCGTGCCCATGGCCGGGCGCAAATCAACGGGGTGAAACGCGACCCGTGGGTTTGTAAGGAAACCGAAAATCGCGCTTTTCGGTTTCGGTTAGCAAAGAGTCCTGAGGACCGGACTTCTTGCGATTCCACCAGGTATAAGGGAGATCACTCATGTGCAACGTGTCAAAGAAGAAACATAGGCTCCTGCAAATGTTCTATATAGCCGGGGTTCTGTTTACGGGGCTTTATGGTTGTGCAACTACCCCAAAACAGGCAGATAAGAGCGCGAAAACGGCGCCTGCGATTCTCGAGACGGTGGATGTCCGATCAGCGGATGCCAACGAAACGGTTGTAGAACTCCTGTGCAGTAGTCGGATGATCCCTTATACGGCCTTCAAGCTCATTGACCCGGACAGGGTCGTCATGGATGTGGAATCCAGTGCCGAAACCCAGACCCTCGGAACCAGACAGGTCAAGGATGGAAATGTGGATCAGGTCTCCGTGGAACGAGACCGCTCAAAGCCAAATATGACGAGAATTGTCGTTTTTCTGGCCAGAAAACTGGACTACCGAGTCGAAGAAAAAGGAAATAAACTCTTACTGTCTTTAAGAAAACCCCCGGTTGCCGAAGGGATGCAGCAGGCAAGTGCGGAGAAAATGCCTGCAACATCTGGTGCGGGCAGCGAAGGCGAAAGGGCGGGCGTCGTCGAAGAGAAACCCAGAATCTTCTTTAAGGCCGGCAAAGATAACTTGACTCAGATCCTGGGAGTGGACTTCACCAGGTTGCCCCAGGGGAAGTCACGTCTGAGCATCACCACCAGCCGAAAGGGACAATATAGTCTGGAAAGGATCGGAAACAAGTCGATCCGTCTCAATCTGGCCGAGGCCAGCATTCCGCCTCTCCTGATGAGGCGGCTGGACTCCTCCTATTTCGATGGAGCCATCGATCGCGTCAAGGCAAACGCATTTCTTAAGGAGAAGCGGGTTGCCCTCGATATCGTGTTGCGGGAAATGGTCCCTTTTCACATAGACCAGAACGACACGGGGATCTTTATCGACTTTGGCAAGACCCGGATAAAGCCACCGGAGAAGCGTCTGGTTCCGGTCACGTTGGCAGAAAAAAACAACCGGACTCCGTTATCCGGATCTTCCGGTATGAAGACAATATCCGCGACAACGGGGAACGCACCCGGAAAGAGGATGGTTGAGAGAAAGTACACCGGAGCTCCCATGACCATGGATTTCGTCAATGCAGACGTAACGAATATCCTGAGACTCATTGGAGAGGTGAGCAATCTTAATATTATCTGGGGGCCCGATGTGAAGGGAAACGTCTCCATGAGGCTCAGAAACGTCCCATGGGATCAGGCCCTGGATCTTGTCCTAGCAAACAACGATCTGGGCATGCGCCGCGAAGGCAATGTGATCTGGATAACCACCAAGAATAAGATTGCCCAGATAGAGGCGAAGGAGAAACAGAAACGGGAGCAGGAAGAGGCTGAAAGAAAAAAGAGGCTGGACGCTGAAAAAGAGGAAAAGGCCGCCGAACCGCTCGCCACCGAGTACCTGGTCGTCAACTATGTTGATGTGGAGAACATCAAGAACTTGATCAATGAAAACGTCAAGGGACCCAGGGGAAAGCTCTCCGTCGACAAGGCGAACAAGACCATTATCATGACGGACACCGCCACGAATATCGCGGCTGCGAGAAAATTGAAGTTGAGACAGGACCAGCCCATCAAGCAGGTCATGATCGAAGCAAGAATCGTGGAGGCCCGGACCAGCTTCACCCGGGAGCTGGGGGTAACATGGTCAGGCAGTTACAAGACACAGCACAACCCCTGGGGAGGGTCGGGCAACGGGGCCTATGGTTACAATTTTTCCACCAATTTCACTATACCCACTGCGACCACTCTGGGGATCAATTTCGTCAACACGGCTGCGACGAAACTGCTCAATGCACAGATCGCGTTTGCTGAAACCGAAGGGGAAGTGAAAACCCTTTCCGCTCCCAAGATCATCACCCGGGATACGGTGAAGGCGAGCATCAAACAGGGTACCAAGATTGTCCTTCCCTCCGGTACGGATTCCAATGGAAACAAGACATACCAACAGGTGGATGCAACCCTAAAACTTGAAGTCACGCCGAGGATAACGCCCAACGACATGGTCATCATGAGCATTGATGTGAGCGATGATTTTCCGGATTACGCCAATGCGAGAGGGGACAACGTTCCCATCAACACCAAGAATGCCCAGACCGAGATGATGATCGCTTCCGGGGACACCGTGGTCATAGGCGGTATCTATAAAGAGGACAAGAGCAAGACCGAGGACGGCACTCCCTGGCTCAGGAACATGCCCATTCTGGGCTGGCTTTTCAAGGCGAGAAACGCCACCGATGCCAGAAGCGAACTGCTCATATTCCTGACACCAACGGTGGTTTCGAGCCCGAGCAAGCCGTGATCGTGATACGTTGGATGATGAAAAAGCATGCGACGGAACCTCTGTCACATGCCGGGATCTTGACACTCTTCCTTTGCGTGCCCCTGCTCTTTTCCGGTTGCGCAGGAACCAATCACGAACTGGCCGGAAAAAGAGCCAGGGCCGAAGCGGCCCTCGGCCTATCCCTGGTTCAACAGAATCAGGCCAGGGCAGGACTCAAGCACCTGCTCGAGGCCGCGCGACTGGCTCCTGAAAACGCCAGGATACAGCAACAGCTGGCCCTGGTTTACAGGGATCTGAAGTACTATGCGCCCTCCTTGAAGCATTTCAAGAGAGCCCTTGAATTGGAGCCCGACTTCCCGGAAGCATGGAACAATCTGGGCACATTGTACCTGCTGCTCAAACGTCCGGATCTGGCCATCCCCTGCTTCACGAAGGCCGCGGAGACCCTCACCTACAAAACCCCTCATTTTGCCTACAACAACTTAGGCCAGGCCTATTTCCAAAAGAAGGAATACCGGAAGGCCATCGAGAGCTACCGAGAGGCGTTGTCTTTCGCACCGGACTACAGCCTGTGCTGGAACAATCTTGGGAACGCCTACGTGGCTGTTACACAATTGACGGAGGCTGAAAAGGCCTTTAAGAAGGCCATCCGGTATGACCCCGGCTATCCCGCCCCCCGCTTTCACCTTGGGAAGCTTTACCTCGAACAGAAGGAAATCAAGAAAGCACGGCAGGAGCTGGAAGAAGCCATACGGCTGGCACCTGAAGGCCCCTTCGCAGAGGAAGCGAAGGGGCTTCTCGCCAGGATTCAATAATCTCTTCGGATGGTCAGCAAATCAGCTATTTCCATGAGCCTCGACACATGCTTGTCCGCGTCCAATAGCGGATTCTTATAGGCGACGAAGAAGACCTGTGCCTCCCTAGCGGCTACATAATCCACAGAGGAATCCCCCACGTACACCGCTTCCTGTTGAGAGATGTGAAAAAAGGAGAGAATCTTGTGTATGCACTCCGGATGGGGCTTGGGATGCAGCACGCCCAGAGACGAAACAACGATTTGGAAAAAGCCATCCAATTCATATTTCCGGAGGACCGACGAAATCGTATCGCTCCGGTTGGTGGCCACGGCCAGGCCGAACCTGGGCTTGAGTGTCTCGAGCAGCGGGATGAGCCCCGGTTCCACAATCAAGTCGTCCAGGAAGGGGGTATAATCCATCTTGGCGCGATAGTCCTGGGCTTTCCCTTCATACCCGGTACCCCGAAAGATGTGTCGAACGGACTCGCCAGCCGTGTGCATGTGGACAAAGGCCTCTTCATCGGGTTTCATGGGGGGCAAAAGGAAGTGTGCAAGGAGGTGGTTGTAATACTCTGTATTGGCCTGACGGGAGTCGAAAAGGACCCCGTCACAGTCGAAGATGACTGCCTTGATGCGCTTCATGAGAGGCCCTGAAGGGACGACTGATTCATCTGGCACGGATGCTCAGAAATGACGTTCTCGCATAAATCCCATGAGCTGTAAGGCCGTTTTGATTCCCGCAAAAACCAGCCCACACCCCACCACAGTCAAGGCAAGATACAAAAAGCCAAAAAAGATGAAATGGCCGGCATTCCAGGCCCATTCAAAAGAAAACGGAAGCATTGGTGACCCTCCTTTCAGCGTTTCTCTATTCCGTTGCAGGATTCAGCTCAATCTCCTTGGGAAACATGGGAAGATATCGATAGGACACGGAGAAAAGCAGGAAGCCGTAGCCCACAACGGCAAAGGAAATGCCCCATTCCTGCCAGGTCGGCAGATAGCTTACAAAATGATCAAAAGGCATCACGGGAATGGCGAGGGTAACGACGACAAACATGAAGCGATTCAATACAATCCCCGCACAGGCCAGGAGGGAGGCCGCGATGAGCCAACCACCCTGTTTCCTCACATTGGGGATCATCAAAATAATTGCCGGTATAATCCCGCAGATAATGATTTCTACCACAAGCATCCAAACACCGTAGGGACCCTGCCTAAAGAAATCCATGAATGAGAGGCCTGCCTTTGGGACCACCCCGTACATCCAGACGAGGGTGTCGGCGATTTTCAAGATCATGTATGCCGATAACAGCCAGGCAGAGACCTTGGCAAGCAATTGGACTGCATTGTCCGGTACAAGTTTTTTCCGGCTGATGGCTTCCGTCAGCTTGGTGCACAGGATGGTAAAACAGGGACCAACAGCGATAGCCGACAGGATAAAAAGGAAGAAAGTCCAAGGCCATATGTAGAAGCCCCCCCTGGCAGCAAATGGACGGGCATACATGACACCGAACATACCGCCCAAAGAGCCCTGATGGAAAAAGGATAGGAAGGTTCCTGTGGCGGCAAAAAGGGCCATGATTTCATGAAGGTTGTGGCCGAAGAGCCGAAGCTCTTTAACCTTTTCGATTTGGCGGTTCTCCAGGATGAGGGGCACGTATTCGACGGCCAGGACCCCGAGATAACAGGTGATGCAGAAAGACACCTCCACCAGCATGGAGTGGATATTGGCGTGCCAGAAAATGAACCAACCCCGGATGGGTTGACCGATATCGATGCCCAGCATGGCAACGGCACCTGAGTAACAGATAAATCCTATGACAACGGCGGCGTTGATGATATTTTTCAACTCTTTCCTGCCGATAATATAGGTGAGGAATCCCGTAAAAAAGGCACCGGCCCCGAGAGCGATGATGGCAAGATCGAAAACGATCCAAAGGGCAAAGGCAAAGTAGTCGCTCATATTCGTCTGGTTAAGGCCCTTCCAAAGGCACAAGGCGGCGGAAATCCCCCCCCACAGCAACAGCCCGAGCCATGGCAGTGTCCAAAAGAAAAAGGCCTTGGTCGAGCATCTCTTTACTCCTTCCGGTATCAATGGCGAATCCATCAATCTGTCCTCCTGGGAGAGTTTTCAAAAAGCATCCCGGCTTTTTAACCGGTTGCGCTCGTTACGGGCTTGAATTCGCCCGGGCGATAATTATCCGCCATTTTCCGTACCCAGTCTTTGTGGGAAA
>CAYUCJ010000011.1:0-22869 GCA_964443285.1 uncultured Desulfobacteraceae bacterium
GATTGGTATAGGCCTGATTCGGATCGGTACTACAGCTCCTCGGGTGTAAAAGCGACCACGTCATCGATCCTGGCCTTGTCTGCGAAAAGCATGACGAGCCGGTCAATACCCAGGGCTATTCCCGCGGCGTCCGGCATATACGAAAGGTCTTCCAGAAAGGGTTCGGGCACGGGATAGACGGCCTTCCCCAGGGCCTGCCTCCGTTCGATCTCCTTCTGGAACCTCTGCCTCTGTTCTGCTGCATCTCTCAGCTCTGAAAAAGCGTTGGCCAATTCGACGCCGCCCATATACAGTTCGAACCGCTCGGCAAAACGATTGTCTTCCGGTTTCAGACGAGCCAATGCGCCCAGGGAGGCGGGATAGTCGTAAAGGAAGGTGGGCGTCGGGGTGCCCAGTCGGGGCTCGATTGCGTCGACCATCACCGCATCAAAGCATCCCGCAGCAATGGATTCCTGGAGTCCCATTGGTGCGTAGTTCCCGAAGGCCTCAGAAACGGTGATCCGCTTCCACGGCCCCGACAGCCTGATGGTTCTTCCCTGGAATAGTATGGTATCCGGGAAACCGAGATCTTTTGCGACCTGCCGGATCATGGACTCGCATTCCTCCATGAGGCCTTTATAGTCCATCCGGGCGTGGTACCATTCAAGGAGTGTCAATTCGGGGAGGTGCTGGTGACCCCGCTCAGCCTGTCGAAAACATCTGCAGATCTGAAAGACCTGATCATATCCGGCTGCCAGCAGACGCTTCATGCAGATTTCGGGAGAGGTATGAAGATAGCCTTTTCCCGCCTCTACGGCTTCGATGTTCACTTCCGGCGCAGGGGCAGGGATGAGAACGGGGGTTTCCACTTCGAGATAACCCCGCGAGACAAAGTAGCGCCTGACGGCCTGTATCATCCGGGCCCTGAGCCAGAGCGCGGGCTTTCGACTCGCCAAACGTCCTATCTGTTCGAGGGTGCTATTCCTTGACCCGGGTAACATATTCCCCGGTCCTCGTGTCGATGGTTATTCTCTCCCCTTCATTGACGAAAGGGGGAACACGAAGCTCATACCCGGTCTCAACGGTAATCGGCTTGGTGTCGCCTGCCACAGAGTCGCCTTTGGCCCAGGGGTCGGCCTTGGTCACCGTCACGTCGACGAAGTTCGGCAGCGTGATACCAATGGCCCTCTCACCGAAGAAGAGGATATCCACATCCAGGTTGTCGATGAGGAAATGTGCGGCTTCACCCACCTGTTCCTCTGAAAGAAAGGTCTGTTCGTAGTTCTCCACGTCCATGAAACAGAATTCCTTGTCCTGCGCGTAGAGGAACTGCATTTTCTTTTCTTCCAGGCCGGCCGGTTTAAACGTATCCACAGACCGGTAGGTGTGATCGAACATCGTCCCATTGATCATGTTCTTCAGCTTGCATTTATAGAGGGCCTGACCTTTGCCGGGCTTTGCAAACTGAAAATCAACGACAACATAGGGATCCCCGTCAATTTCAATCTTGAGGTTCTTTCTCAAATCACTTGCACTGTACATATGGGTTCTCCGGGTATAACGGTTATCGCCCATCCCCGAAACCATTCCGGGCAAGAGCGGATTTCTTTTCTCCGCGACGCTATGACGCCTTTCCGGTTTGCAAAACGGGAAAGCGCCTGCGCCGTTTAATCATGCTCAATCTACCTTCCAATCGGGCCGTAAGTCAAGGGACATCCCAGCCTAGGTGACAGCCAATTGCCCGACGGAATATTGCTCATGGATCCTGCCCTCGACAATGGCGTTCATTCGATCGATCGCCTGATGGATTTCAACAAACGTCGTATAGAGGGGGGCGATGCCTAGACGGATGAAATCCGGTGCACGAAAATCCGGGATCACCTTTACAGCAGGCGGTGGAGATTCAATCATGGCACGGCTGATGCGGTATCCGTCAGGGTGCCGCAGAGAGACATGTGAACCTCTCAGTTCAGCCCGGCGGGGTGTGGAAACGGTAAATCCAAGTGGTGTCAGCCATTGGTCGGCCAGAAAGATAAGATATTCAGTCTGCCTGATGCTTTTCGCTCGGATTCTTTCCATGCCGGCCTCAAGAAGGATATCCAGCGCCGGTTCAACCGCCTTCATGGAAAGCATCGGGGGAGTCCCTACCCGATAGCGTGAGATGTCAGATGCAGGGAGAAAATCCAGTTCAAAGGCAAAGGGCTTTTCCGCGGCAAACCACCCCCACATGGGCTGACTCAATTGCTTCTGCAGATCCTCCCGCACATAGAGAAAGGCAGGAGACCCGGGCCCGCCGTTGAGATACTTGTAGGTGCAGCCAACGGCCAAATCAACTTCCCAGCCATTCAGATCAACGGGTACGGCCCCGGCTGAATGGCTCAAATCCCAAAGCACAAACGCCCCGGCCCGGTGGGCCGTTTCGGTTACCCGGGCCATGTCGTGCATAAAGGCGCTCTTAAACGCCACGTGTGTCAGGCTGACCAGAGCCGTCCGGTTGTCAATGGCGCCATCGACCGCTTCGTTGGAAATGGTGATTTTGTCCGTGGAAGGTATGAGTTTCAGGTGATGTTTCCTGCCTAAAAGGTCGATGACGCCCTGGAGGATATATAAATCTGACGGAAAATTGAAAACATCACTCAAGATTCCGGTGCGATCCGGGCGTGCCTGAAGGGCGGCCACGGCGAGCTTGAAAAGGTTGATGGAGGTTGCATCAGTGACAACGATCTCGTTGGGTTTGGCCCCAATCAAGCGGGCTATTTTAGCCCCCAATTCAATGGGTGCATTCACCCACCCGTCATTCCAGCCGCGGATGAGCCGTTTTCCCCACTCTTTCTCAACCACATTTCGAATGGCGGGTATCGTGCGCTTTGGCAACCGGCCGAGGGAATTGCCATCCAGATAGATCAGATCGGGGTCTTCAATCACGAACTCATCGCGAAAGGATGACAATTCATCCCGGGCGTCCAATTCGCGTGCAAGGGAGATATGGGTATCTCTAAAGTCCATTACTTTACCCACGGAAAAGAGCGGGAAGGCTTGTACCGTCATTAACCGGGGCCTCGGGTTCATAAAAAAGGGCATTCCATCACGTGTTTGATGAAATGCCCTTTTGTCTTGTAACGACAGTAGACTAGACTACGGTAACATTTACCGCAGCCGGTCCCTTTGCACCTTGCTCTATGTCAAAGGTAACCTGATCGCCTTCATTCAGAGACTTGAAACCGGTTGCATTGATTGCTGAATGATGCACGAATACATCCGGCCCATCTTGCTGTTCAATAAAGCCGAAGCCCTTGCTGTCATTAAACCATTTTACAATTCCATTAGCCATAGTGACACCCTCCTTTCAAAAAGTTTCCAACAGTTCCACACTTAAGGTTGTCACTCTGGACAAATGAATCTTTACCTTAGAACGAAATCTGTCCATCAATAAGAACTTATCTTGATTGATTGCAGCTATTATAGCCGTTTCCGACTGGATGTCAAGTTATTTAATGAAAAAAATTCCTATTGAGGAATATTTCTTTACCGATGTTACCTACCGGTAGGTAGACTTTTGTTGATTTGATCCTATATTTCTGATAAAAAGCCACTTTTCGTGGAGGACACCCTTTGACAAAAGACAAGACCCAGACAGAAATTGTGGGACATAACGCCAGGGAACGACTGATGGATGCGGGAACGACTCTTTTTTCCGAAAGGGGCTATGCGAGTACAACCGTCCGGGAAATCGTCGATCGCGCGGGTGTCACCAAACCGGTACTTTATTATTACTTCAAGAGCAAAGAGGGTCTTTTTCATGCCATTCTTGACAGCGCTTCGGAAAAACAGGCGACCTTGCTTTCCCTGGTTATTCAAATGTCCGGAACAGTCCTGGATCGGCTCATCAGGCTCTACCGTGGGGTCAGCCTGGGGGTGATAGAAAATCATACCCTTTTCAAGATGATCTACAACCTGATTTTCGGACCGCAACAGGGGTCCCCTGAATACGATATGAGCCGGTATCACCAGGATATAGTCACGGCCATCAAGACCATCTATCGTGAGGGACTGGAAAGAAACGAAGTCACTGAAGCAGATCCGGAAGACGTTGCCATGCTCGTTCTGGGTCTGATGGATTTTTCCTTTCATCTGGAACACGCCTTTCCCGGCTCAACGAGCCCAGGCCGGGCTGAAGAGCTCCTGCGCCTGGCCTTCCAAGGTTTACAAAAGAGAGAAGAAAAATGATGAGAAAACACTCCAGACCGCTATGGTCTCTGTCGGTCCTTTTTCTGATTTGGCTTTCCGCAGGCGGATGCGACAACTCTGAGAGCAAGGCCCAGCCTGAGGCAAACCAAGCCCCTTCCAGAGTCCCCAAAGTCTCGGTCCTGCTGGTTCTCCCTTCTCCCATCAGAGACATCCTCCTGCTCCCCGGCGCGACGGAAGCCTGGAAGGATGTTCAGGTATCCGCGGACACCGCGGGACGTGTGGAATGGATCGGGCCGAGGGAAGGGAAACCCGTGAAGAAAGACAGCCTTCTGGCCATGATTGATGTCTCCGCTCTGAAGGCGGGGCTCGATCGGGCAGAAGCCGCCTACAAGCTCTCCGATGACCTTTATCAGCGTCGAAAGAAACTCTTTGATCGAAAAATCATTAACCAGGAAGAACTGGATCACAGTCTGACTGAACGAACCTTGGCCCTCGGATTCCTCCGGCAGGCCCGGGTCGAACATGAGCGCGGCTATATCCGATCGCCCATTGACGGCCTGGTCAACAACCTCCACGTGGAAGAAGGGGAATTCGTGGACCGGGGGAAACCCTTCGTAGACCTCGTGAATGTGGATAGAATAAAGATCAGGGTCAATGTTCCCGAGCTGGATGTGAGATACCTCGAGGTCGGGCAAAAAGCGGAAGTCCGTGTTGATGCCTTTCCGGAAACCCGATTGCTTGGGACCGTCGATTTTGTGCCCTACAAAGCGGATCCAGCGACCAAGACTTTTCAGGTACGGGTCCTCATCGAGAATCCCGGGCATCGGATCAGACCCGGAATGATCGTCCGTGTACGCTTCCTCCGACGGATCATCAAAGATGCCTTGACCACACCCCTTTTTGCATTGGTTGACAAGGGTGGGGAACGCCTCCTGTTCCTGGAAAAGGACGGCATCGTCCATGCCCGGGAAGTGACCATCGGAATTATTGAAGGAGACCGCGTCCAGATCACCGACGGACTCAAGCCTGGGGATCATGTCATTGTGACCGGGCAGACCGAGGTCGAAGAAGGGATGAAGGTTCAGGTCCGATGATCATCAATCAACTGGCCCTTAAACGTCAGGTCACGGTACTGGCCCTCCTCGTCCTGATCGTTGTCGCAGGTGTCTATTGCTATGAGACCCTGCCGCGCGAATCTTTTCCGGACATCACCATCCCTTATGTCTTCGTCACCACGACCTATGAAGGCGTCAGCCCGGCAGATATGGAAAAACTGATCACTATTCCCATTGAGCGAAAACTGAAGGGGCTGTCGGATGTGGAAGAAATCCGCTCCACCTCGGCGGAAGGGATTGCCACGGTCGCCGTCAAGTTTCTACCCTCTGTGAACATTGATGATGCAGTCCAAAAAGTCAGGGACAAGGTGGATCAGTCAAAGAGCGATCTGCCAACGGATCTCGCCGATGACCCGGTTATAAAGGAAGTAAACTTTTCAGACCTGCCGGTCATCCGTGTGGTCCTCTCCGGCCCTTTCAGCCTGCGCCGCCTCCAGAAGTTTGCCGAGGATCTTCAAGACCGGATTGAATCGGTCAGAGGGGTTCTGGATGTCCAGGTTTCGGGCGGTCTGGAGCGTGAGATCCATGTGGAATTTGATCTGGACCGGGTGGGCGCCTACAACGTCCCTTTCTCCCGACTGATCAATGCCGTCACCAAGAGTAACGTCAATATGCCAGGGGGCAGCATGGATATCGGAGAGGCCAAATACCTTGTACGGGTCCCCGAGGATTTCAAGCACCCTTCTGAAATCTTTTCTATCGTGGCCTTTGTTCGGAACGGCAAGCAAGTCTATTTGAGGGATCTGGCCTTCATCAGGGACAGCCATAAAGATCCTTTGACACGCAGCAGGATTAACGGCCGCAAGAGCGTTACCCTCGCCGTTCAGAAAAGGAGCGGAGAAAATATCGTCCGCGTGACGGACGAAGTGAAGCGTGCAGTGGATGAAATGAGACCGCTGCTTCCACCGACTCTCAAGATCGACCTGACATCCGACATGTCCAATGACGTTCGCCTGATGGTTTCGGACCTGGAAAACAACATCCTTTCAGGGCTGATTCTGGTCCTGGCCGTTATTTTCCTCTTCATCGGCGGGCGCTCGGCCCTGTTCGTGGCGCTTGCCATTCCCTACTCCATGTTCCTGACATTTGCGATGCTGACGGCCTTCCACATCACCCTCAACATGGTGGTCCTCTTTTCGCTCATCCTTTCCCTGGGCATGCTTGTGGATAACGGGATCGTTATCGTGGAGAATATCTACAGGCACATGCAGGAAGGCGAACCGCGCCAGGAGGCGGCCAGCAACGGCACCAACGAAGTTGCGTGGCCGGTGATTACCTCCACGCTGACGACCCTGGGGGCCTTTTTCCCCATGCTCTTCTGGCCAGGTATCATGGGGCAATTTATGGGCTATCTTCCCCAGACCCTGATCATGGCACTCTCTTCCTCCCTGTTCGTGGCTCTTGTCATCAATCCCGTGCTTTCGGCCAGATACCAGACGGCCAAGGTCCGGCGCGCGACCCGAGGCAAGAAAAAAGCGACCGAATCCCTCATCAAAAGGGTCTATCTTCGCCTGCTGGTGTGGTCTTTGAAACACCGATTGTTGATTGTCGTCATCTCTTTTCTGCTCCTGGCCGGTTCCATCACGGTTTTTGCACGATATGGAAAAGGTACGGAATTTTTCCCCGAAACAGAACCCAGGCGTGCTTATGTGTATGTCAAGGCGCCCGAGGGAACCAACTTGGACGCATCCGACAGGCTGGTCTCCAACATTGAAAAGATTGTATCCCAGTACAAAGACATCCGCTTCGTCATTTCAAACATCGGTGCCGTGGGTGGAGACCCCTTTTCACAAGGCGGGACCGGAACCCACATCAGCCGGGTGGCGCTGGATTTCAAGGACTTTCACGACCGCTCCCGCGCTTCCTCCGAAATCGTCAAGGAAATACGGCAGAAGATACTCGGCGCCATCAGCGGAGCTGAGGTACAGGTGGAAAAAGAGAAGGAAGGGCCACCCACGGGCCCACCGGTGAACATCGAGATTTCCGGCAAGGACATCATGGCCCTGGGTCGTTTGGCCGCAAAGGTACGCGAGAAGATTGAAGACATCCCTGGGCTGGTGGATCTGAAGGACAATTTCGTCAAAGGCAAACCCGAAATAAGGGTTCGGGTGGACAAAGAAAAGGCCGCCTTGCTGGGACTGGACACCTACACCATCGCCTACACGGTCAAGGCGGCAATCAACGGGGTCAAGGTGGGGGTTTTCAGGGAAGGTAAGGAGGAATACGATATCATCGCCCGTCTGCCCGACCGGGAAAGGCATTCCGTGGAAAGCGTTAGACGTATTACGGTCTCCGGTCCAAACGGAGAACCCATTCCCTTAACCAGCGTGGCTGAGGTCTCCCTGGCCAGCGGAGTGGGAGCCATCATGCGATTAGACCAGAAGAGAGTCGTTACGGTCTCGGGAAACGTCTCCGGACGGCTTCCCAATGATGTGATTCGCGACATAGGCTCACGGCTGAAAAACGATTTTGAGTGGCCCCTGGGATATTTTTACAGTTTCACTGGGGAACAGGAGGAACAGGACAAGGCCCAAGCCTTTCTGAGCAAGGCGTTTGTGGCAACTCTTTTTATCATCTTCATCGTACTCATTACCCAGTTCAATTCATTTATGACGCCTGTCATCATCCTCACTTCGGTCCTTCTTTCCCTGATCGGCGTCTTCTTCGGCCTACTTGTCACCGGGACCGCCTTCGGCATCATCATGACCGGCATCGGGGTCATCAGCCTGGCTGGCGTGGTGGTGAACAATGCCATCGTCCTGATCGATTATTACCAACAGCTCATGACGAGAGGGCTCTCTTCTCTGGACGCATTGAAGCAGGCGGGCCTGGTACGGTTTAGGCCGGTCATGCTGACGGCCATCACCACCATACTGGGTCTTATCCCCATGGCGACGGGCATCAGTTTTGATTTTCGGCACTTGACCTGGGACATCGGTGGCGAGTCCTCCCAGTGGTGGGGTCCCATGGCAGTTGCGGTCATTTTCGGTCTTGCCGTGGCCACCCTGTTAACCCTGATTGTCGTTCCGGTCCTCTGCTCTCTGGCCCGCGGTTTCGAAGAGTGGCGAAATAACGGGTGGGCAAAAGGCTGAGATCCCCGCGGACCCGATAAAGGGGAGGCAGGCAGAGGGCTTGCCTGTCTTGCTGTTTTCGCGACGGGCGATATCAGTGTCCACAATCTATTTGTGGATGGACACCAGTTAGAAACGATTTTCAAAAACCATTGAAAAATATACCTGCAGCGCTTAAAGTAAACTACTGCGGTCAAGTTCCTCGTCCTTTTCCGGGTAACCGGCTCCCGTTGTCAAAATCATGGTGAATGCCGGGATGACCTGAGGGGGAAAGCCTTGTTGAATTGCGCGGCATGACTTGAAGGGATTCCATTAATGAATTTGTATTTTTTTGCGATGATTCTGCTGGCCGCATTTGCCGCCGTGGATTTGATGGTCGGCGTGAGCAATGATGCCGTGAATTTTCTTAATTCCGCGATCGGTTCCAAAGTGGCACCCCGTTACGTCATCCTGATCGTGGCCAGTCTGGGGATACTCGCCGGGGTGACTTTCTCCAGCGGAATGATGGAAGTGGCGAGAAAAGGGATCTTTCACCCCCAATTCTTCCTCATGCCCGAATTGATCACCATCTTCCTGGCAGTCATGTTCACCGATATACTCCTTCTGGATCTCTTCAACACCTTCGGACTGCCCACGTCTACCACGGTCTCCATCGTTTTCGAACTTCTTGGCGCTGCGGTGGCGGTCTCTCTTTTGAAGATCCATCAGGCCGGGGAGAGTTATGCAACGCTCGCTGAGTATATCAACACGGGCAAGGCCCTGGCGATCATCATGGGTATCCTTATCTCCGTGGTCGTGGCCTTTGTTTCCGGGGTCGTTTTTCAATTCCTGACGCGGCTCCTCTTTACATTCAATTTTCCCCGAAAACTTCGTCGATATGGTGGAATCTGGGGAGGCTTTGCCCTTTCCCTCATCACCTATTTCATTCTCGTAAAGGGCGCCAACGGTGCTTCCTTCATTACGCCCGAGACCGTGTTCTGGATACAAATGCACACGCTTCTCATCCTTTCATCAAGCTTTCTATTCTTCAGCGCTTTGTTTCAATTCCTCACGCTCTTCACACACATCAATATCCTCAAACCCGTTGTGCTCGCAGGAACCTTCGCCCTCGCCATGGCCTTTGCAGCCAATGACCTGGTCAATTTCATCGGTGTTCCCCTGGCCGGCATGGGCGCCTACCAGATCGCTTCAGCCTCGGGAAATCCTTTGACCATGACCATGGAGACCCTCCAGAAGCCCATTCATACCAATACCTTCCTGCTCCTGATTGCGGGCAGCATCATGGTGGCTACCCTCTGGTTTTCCAGAAAAGCGAGAACCGTCACGAAAACAGAGGTCAGCCTCGGCCGTCAGGACGAAGGAATTGAGCGCTTCGGGTCGTCGTTCATATCCCGTATCATCGTCGGGATGGTCTATACCTTCTCTGAGTTTTTCAAGAAACTTGCTCCGGTTTCCTTAAAGAAATGGCTTTCCGCCCGGCTGGACCCGGAAGTCTACCGTCCGGATCGTGCAGCGGATGGAGAAGCGCCGTCCTTTGATCTGATCAGGGCATCCGTCAATCTTTTCCTGGCAAGCGCTCTCGTTTCATTCGCCACGTCGCTGAAGCTGCCCCTTTCCACAACCTATGTGACTTTCATGGTCGCCATGGGGACCTCTTTCTCCGACCAGGCCTGGGGAAGGGAAAGTGCCGTTTACAGGGTGACCGGCGTGATCACCGTCATTGGAGGTTGGTTTTTTACTGCTCTCGCCGCCTTTACGATCTCCCTCCTTTTCGGCTTCCTTATCAAGGCATTTGAACTCCCTGCCATACTGATCCTGATGGCCCTTCTTTCATGGGTGGTCTATTCCACATACCGCTTCCATCAAAAAAGAGAGAAAGAGGCAAAGGAAATCAGGGACATTGACCTCAAAGAGGCGAGCGACCCCGATACGGCTATTCGAATCAATTTCGAGCAGACAGGCCATTTTCTAAAAGACATCAGTGACAATCTCGGCGTCTGTTTTGAGGGTGCCTTTTCAGAAGATCTTCAGAGAATTCGAATAACCAGAAGTGAGTCCGGCAGAATCCAGCAGTGGGCGAACATGCTCGTGGCGAACCTCTTCAACACCCTTTCACTCATTCAAGGAAAGGACATCGGGATCACTCAGAGTTATCCACGCATCATAAGGTCCCTTCAGGAGATTGCAGAGAGCCACCGGGATGTCATCCTCCGGTCTCTTGTGCATTTTGAAAACTATCATAGCGGCTTTCTGGAGGATCAAAAGGAAGAACTGACTCATGTGAAGACGTATGTGACCCGCCTTTTGTGGAATACGTCCATCATGCTGTTGAGGAGGAAGAAGGTGGATTACAGTTACGTTGCCAATCAATGCCGGAGATTGAAAGACCTTGTTTCAGATTGTGAAATGAAAGAAATCAGACGCATTCAGGAGGGTGTATCAAAGACACGCCTCAGCATGCTCTATTACGCCTTTCTGGAAGACTGCATCAAGATATCCGAGGAAACCAAGAACCTGCTCGAGATATTCAGAGAGTCTTTCGGGCACAAAAACGTTGGCTCATGAGAGGAGACAGCCATGCGCAATCCCTTCGCTTCAAAACCCATGACTTCCTACTTCGATGATCTGCTCCAGCATGCCGAAAAAGTCAAGGAGTGCGGCTGGGCCTTTCAACAGGCCATAGAATGTTTTGCATCCGCACAATGCCAGGAGTTCGAAGAGTACAGACGAGAAGTGACCAGCATGGAGAGTGACGCCGATGCCATCAAGCGCAGGATACGAGGTCATCTCCCTCGCGGCACCAAGCTGCCCGTTTCCCGGTATGAGTTTTTTATGTATATCCGCGAACAGGACAAGGTCCTTGACGCTGTGCAGGATTCACTGAACTGGATATCCTACCGACCCATTCCTGCCATATCCGAGCCTTTGCAAAAGCAGCTCTTCCTGCTCGTGGATGCCGTTCTCGAGCCGATGGAAGACTTGAGCAGGATGGTGGCGGAAGCGAAAAAATACTTTGAGAACTACTCGGAAAAACAGCGCAGGATTGTCAAAGGCATCATCCACAACCTCCGAAAAAGAGAACACGAGGCCGACCAGATGGAAGACGAATTCAAGATCCAGATCTTTGCCACAGAAAAAGATCCGGTGGGCCTCTTTCACATGGTCAGGCTGGCTGAAATCATCGGCTCCATCGCCGACCATGCCGAGAATGCCGGGGATATGATGCGAGCCATGATTGCAAAGAGAGGCGCGATGCCTTCCTGAGACGGAATATGAATCCTTTTACAGGGTCTGTCCCTTTCGTTCTTTTGCCTTCTCCGCCTCCCGTTTCCGGGCCTCCTTCAGGTCGTTGAGATACAACTTAATGACAGGACTCATCGCGGGGGGATGCCAATCTGTTTTCTTCGGATCTTCAGGCCACGTGAAAGGGAGGTGGCGGATTTCCCCCGGACTTTGGGCTTCTTCCAGGATGGGAAGGGCCTTCAGCAGCACTTCTCTCTGCCCTTTTTGATCCCCCACCTGACCCAGGAGCCTCCCGTAAGGGTGTTCGATGGCGGCCGAACGTGGAATTCCCACGGCCCTGTGGAAATGGTGGTTTGGGGTGAGAACGACGGTGGAAAAACCTTTCTTTTCCAGGAACCTTGCGGCCAGTCCCACGGACTGGCAGCAGAAGGGTCAGGCGGGTGTAAGGAAAACCGCGTCCACTCCTTCTTTTTTCATTTTCTTGGACATGGGTTCTATGGCCTCCGCAAGAAAATCCGTATTCTCCCATTGAAACCCATAAAACGAATAGGCGGTGTCCGCCAGGTGGCCGATGAACCCTTCCTGTTCCAGTTCCTCCATCCTCCTCAAGGGCAGCATCACATTGATGTCCTGTTTGACATAGTCCGTATTGATATGTAGATGATTGGCATCGATCGTTTCCTCGGTCGTCTCTCTCGGTATCTCTCGAAGGGTGCGATCACCCCAGAGGGGTTCCCTCTTTTCGCGTTCCATGTCAAAGGGCGGATCCGATTTGAGACTGATCCCGGCACTCGTCACCAGGGCTACGGATGCCGAACTCAGGGACTTTGCCAGAGGTGTCCAGGGAATGGACCCGTCAAAATCGCCTTCCGGAATAAAGGTGCGTATCCAGGCCGCGAGGCTCGGGGGAAGAAACCGGTAACCATCGACTCTTTTTTTCATCTCTTCCATTGCTTCCTCCTCTTTCAATTTTTTCTTAAGCGAATCAGCTCGAGAACCCTGTTGATTCATCACGTTCTAGCGCACTTCTTCAGTTAATGCAATCAGGTTAGATGGACGCCAATTTCAGAAGCGTGATCTCCGACGGCGCGCCCACCCGGACGGGTGGACCCCAGTAACCGGTACCCCGGCTCACATAGATCTGGGTATCCCTGAATCGGTGGAGACCCTTTATGAAAGGCTGATTGAGTCTAATAAAGAAATTCCACGGGTAAAACTGTCCCCCGTGGGTATGGCCGGAAATCTGCAAATCAAAACCGGCCCTGGAAGCACCTGAAACGCTTTTCGGCTGGTGGGCCAGGAGAATCTTCATATCTGAAGGTGGCGCCCCAGCCACAGCCTTCTCCGGATCGGAGCGGTGGCTGAACAGGAAATAGCCACCGCGGTAATCGGTCACCCCGCCCACAAGGAGACGCCCGCGACCTCGTGAGAGGATCCGGTGTTCGTTGAGGAGGACCGTAAAGCCCAGGGCCTCTATCTTATTCAACCATGGCAGGACACCCGAATAATATTCATGATTGCCGGTAACGAAAAAGTTCCCCAGTTCGGATTTCAAGCCGGCCAGGGGAGCCACATCCCTTGCCAGTTGGGGAACCGTCCCGTCCACCAGGTCCCCGGTCAGGGCCACCATATCCGCACCAAGCCCATTGACTACCCGAACGATCTCTTCCACAAAAGGACGCCGGATGGTTGGACTGACGTGAATATCGGTGATCTGGACGATCCTGAAACCAATGAGATCCGAAGGCAGAAACGGCACGGAAATGGTCACTCTTTTGACCGCAGGGATTCTTTTCGCCTGTGCGAGGCCGTAGAGAGTCAGTGTGCCGGCGGCGGCCATCATCCCGTAATTGACGCCGTTCACCATAAACCCCCTGCGAAGCGGGTTTTCAGGGACGACCGCAGGATTGTTCTTCGGCCGGCGTCTTCCGACGAGCCCCAGCATCCTGAGGAAAAAGACGGGTAATAATAAGATCTCCCGGATGAGCAGAAACGTAAGTGTAAAACTCAGGAATCCAAGCCCCAGGTAGCCCGACCAGGTAAGTATATCGACACCGACATTTTCGATTCCGGCTCTTCGAATCAGGATGTTCAAGGGGGTGGAAAGAAAAATCGCCACAACGGCGGCACCTATAGCCAGTTTCCAGGCTCGGCGGAGGGAGGTCTTGCCGAAAAGCCGCCAGGTGAAATAGGTCGCCACCCCGCCGGCAAAGACAAAAAATAGGACAAAAAAAAGAACGTTTCTCATCATCTACCTGAGGTTTTCCCGCAAGCGCCGGTTCAGAGGCCCCTTTCTTCCCTCCCCATCGTCTCACGGCGAGTCCGCACGAGCAGGATCGCCACGAAGAGAGACGCCAGGGAAAAACAAATCCCCATGAAATAAAACACGGATGTGAGTCCGAACCGGTCCGCAAGGTAGCCCGAGACCGCGGCCGCCGTGGATCCAACGCCGAAGGTGAGACCAAACTGGATGCCGTAACCCAGACCCTGACGGTGACTCGGAAAATAAGTCGAGAGGAGGTAGTTCTGGACGGGTTGGGTGGCAAAATAGAAGAACGCATAGATGACGGCGGAAACAACCAGGAGGAAGTCGGTACTGGCGGCCATGACGAATACGAAGACCGTTCCGATGAGGACGGAAACCAGGTAGATCCCCTCGGCCCTGTAGCGGTCCACCAGCCTCCCGGCCACGTACTGGCCCAGCGCCCCAGAGAGCAGGGCGACCGTCGCGACCGTCCCTCCCAGGGTCACCGTGTCCATCTGGATGAAACCCAGGTGGACGTTTTCCCCCATGTACGCGGGGAGGAAGGTCATAATCCCCTTGTAGGTCAGCCCGAGGGAGGTAGCGGAGAGAAAAAAGATCACCAGGTTCAGATAAGAAAAATCCTTTTCGGGATCTCCTGATCCCGGTTTCGGTTCCCTGCCGGCTTTTACTGGGACGGGCCTGGGAATCGTAAGGGAATAGAAGCCAACGGCGATGCCGAAAAGCCCGAAGACCACATGGGGTGCCCGCCACCCCAAGAGGGAACCCAGCCAAGCCGAAATCACGGGTACTGAGGCGACACCGAGACTCCCCGCGATCCCATGAATCCCGAAGGCCTTCCCTTTCTCCTGGATGGAAAGGGATAGGAGGGTGTTGGACGCCGGATGGTAGGTGGAGCAGAAAAGCCCGAGGGTGCCCATGATCACCCCATAGGTCAGGAGCGACCCGGTCGGCCAGACAGCGATGCAGACAATACCCGCGCCGAAGAGGTAAAGGCTCACAAGCCGCCTCGGCCCCACCCTGTCGGCAAAAATGCCCGCCGGGAGGGAACCAAGCCCGAAGGCATAGGAAAAGACCGTCACGACCAGGCCCAGGTGGAAGTAGTCGGTCCCAAAATCCGCCATGACCAGCGGAATGAGTGGGGGGAGAACCCCTTCGAAGAGGTGCACGAGGCTGTGGGACGCCGTAGTGAGTCCGATGATCCTTTTTTCTTCCTTGTTCACAAAGCCGTCCTTTCAATCGCTGAAGTAGCCCGCCCTCTTACCACAAATTCTGAGGAAGCGCAAAGAACTTCGCTTTCTTTCCGAAACCGTTCATACTATATTCGTTCAGACATCATTCTGATCAAATCCACTTATAGCGCTGGATGTTTTGGAATGGTCTAACCATGTCTTTGGACCCAAGATCGGAGGGATCGCGCATTGAGGGCCCTCCTCCGGCGGCCAATAAACCCAAGGGGCCATCCCATCGGATGTGTTCAGGGATGCTATTTGTCACGAAGCACTTCCAGAGTGATCAAGATAGCCACGTCTTTTCCGTTCACCCCTTGTAAAAACGTGCCTGATGTGGAAGTTGGGCAAGCGATGTTCCGGGCCCTCGAACTTCTCGGGCAAAACAACATGCGCTTTCGTCAGGTTGCTCCAGATCAACAGGATCTGTCTCTAATCCTTTACATGGGCCATTGGTGGATCTTCGTGTTTCTCTTTCACCTTCAACCTGACGCTCAGGATGTCGTTTAAAACCGCTTCAGCGATGAAATGGAAAAGGGAGCAGTTTTTACCTGATCCTCAATCGAAAAGAGTCGTCCGCTTCCAAATCTATACTGCTGCAAAACCCTGACTTGAATAGAGAGGCGATCTTTCCGCTCCTCACTAAAATATCAGGATCGGCAGAAACAAGGTTGATACCGTGAAGGCAAGTTTTGGAGGTGCACCACTGCACAAAAAGATATCATCTTCAATTCGTGTCAGAATTTTGGTCATAATGACCTCAAAACCCATGTTGATGTAGTTGTTTTTTCCCGGCGCGTTTGTCAAAAACAACAACTTGCCCTGTTTCCTCCGGTAGGTCTTTAGTCGCCAATCGACCTGATTCATATTGTGATAAAGGTTTTTTAGCTTTTCAAGAGGTATCTCTATGCTTGAAAGATGTACCCCGCCGCCTGTTTCATAAGCCTCTTGAATACTTTTTGCCAATCCAAGGGCCAAGAGAAAAACACGATCCTCGTAAACAGTATCGGAGCCAAAGGCGGCATCAAGGATTTCATTCGATGGGTAGTGGTTGAACTTGGTATTTGGCAATTTACCTCCATGAAAAACACCCCTTATTTTCTTTTCTCTCATTTCCGGATAATTTTCGTACTTGGGATTCTTCAGATAGAGCCGCCGGGTGAATTCCTCTAATGATTTATAGTACTCGTCTACATGGTACCGTATGATCCGCACATCGGTGGGGACAAACGCCTGTTTCAAACGTTTCGAACTTTCGCTGCAACCGAGAGAAAACACACAGATCACAACAAAGACAAGTTTAGTATTCCATATAGTCCTAATCATTCTCTTACCTTACCCCTTTGTACCCAATCTCATTAACATATGGAAAATCGGATTATCCTCCCTGTCACACTCCGCAAAAGCCGGGGCCTATAACCGTCTGAAAAACTGACGGGGTGTTTAGAAAGCGTCTGGAAAAGAGTGTCAGGTTCTGCTCCCATTCGTTGCTCATAGGCTGCCGGCTGTGGCATAAAACAGCTTCTTACGATTGCATCAAGGTTAGAACCCGGAAACACGCCCACGCTTGAGTAATTCAGAGGCCGGAGCGTTGCATGGGATAGGTCTGGATGGAAACAGGCTATATCCGGAGGGCCGATGTGTCAACCTTCCTCAATTTCCCCTGATCCGCCATCAAAGCATCATCTTCTCACTGTGCAGGATCTCAGTATCCGCGTTGTCTTCGTTCGCTCCTCCTTGCGGCATATGGGTCGATACGCCTCAGCCGTCGCTCCTCCCGCACGCAACAGCGGGATCTACGATGAAGCGCCTTGCATCTAATGTCTTGCTGCTGATCGGGAATCTTCCCAACCCGTTTGCTTTTATAAACATAATTGAAATTAGATGGTGGATTTGAGATTCCCCTGCCCCTTTGTTATTTGATCCAGGGAGTGTTTTGAAAAAACCAAACGGTAACCTTGGAAAAATGCTTGACAATTAATTATAATGGTGCCACCATTGTAATCATTCTTGCTTATATCTTCACCCTTTCGATGGAGACTCCTATCGAAATCTTTCACAAAATTACGCAGACACGGGCCTACCAGGGAGTCATCGACCAACTGGAGGCCGCCATTTTTTCCGGGAAACTCAAGCCGGGGCAAAGGCTCCCCAACGAAAGGGAACTCACTGCTTCTTTAGGAACCAGCCGGCGTACCCTCAGAGAGGCCTTTCGTGTGCTGGAGCAAAAGGGCCTTATCGAGGTCAGGCTCGGGTCCAAGGGCGGGACCTTTATCGCCGACCAGGTTCAGGAGAGATTCGGTGAAACCCTCTCCCTTTTTGTTCAGCAGAAAAGCCTCTCCTACGAGGAACTGGCGGAATTCAGGGCCGCCACTGAAGGGACGATCGCAGCCCTTTCTGCAAAACGCGCTACCGAGGAAGATTTCGGACTTATCGGGCAGTCCATTTCGGAAATCGAGGAGCTGATGGAAGAAGACACCCTGGACACACAGGCATTCGTCGAAAAGGAGATGCAGCTCCACTCCACATTGGCGCAAATCTGTGGAAACCGAATGTATGCCTTGACGGTGAAGACGGTCCATGATCTTCTACTCCGACCTGCGTTCCTCAAAGACAAAATTGATTTTTCTTATGTTCGCGGTACGATCGAAAACTGGAAAAAAATCCTTGCCGCCCTGGAAAAAAGAGATCCCGATGAAGCGAGGCAAAAGATGGAAAGTCACGTCTCTGATTTCGCAGGAAAAGTCCCTAGGGGGAAAGAATCCGCTGCGTAGATATGTTTCTTGATGTCGCTTTTCCAAGCGGGGACACAGTTGGCAAGACCCGAGAACAACTTAAAAACAAAGGGATCACGATGATGTCCATTGCCAAACCGAAATTGACCATTCTGACCGAAGAGCAAATCGGCGAAATTGATTCCATGGCCGGATCCATCCTCGAAAAAACCGGAATCCGGGTGGATGACGAAAGTGCAAGACAGGTTTTTGAGAAAGCCATCGGACGGCATGGCAACGGGGACAGGGTATTGATCCCCCGCGAGATCATCCACTGGGCGATCGAGGCCGCGCCTTCAAAGATCGAGGTCTTGCGACGGGACGGCCTCCCCGGGTTCAGACTGGACAGCCGGAGATCGGGTAGGAACGTCTTCGGCATCGGGGTAACCAATCTCTATTACCAAGACCCGATTACAGACCAGGCTCTCCCCTTCCAACGTGACCAGATGGCCCAGGCGGCAAGGCTTGGGGATACACTGGATGAATTCGATGTCATCTCTACGCCCGGCGTCATTCAGGACGCGAGCTGGGGAAATCCTGAACTGATCGGTGCCCTGGAGATGCTGGCGAATACCCGGAAGCCTCTTATCCTTCTGATTTCGGAGCACGACGCTTTCGAGAAATGCCTTGATATGTACGATCTGCTCATAGGCGAGCAGGCCTGCAGATCTTCGGTTGTTCCCTATTTCAACCCCATTACGCCGTTGATCCTGAATGCAGAGACCACTGCCAAAATGGATCTGACCATATCCAGGGAAATGCCGTTCATCTTTTCGAACTATGGCATGTCCGGGGCCACCTGCCCAATAACCCCGGGTGGAACCTTGGCCCTCCTCCTTGCGGAACTTTTGGGAGGGCTGGTCTACAGCCAGCTGCTCAAAGAAGGCACGCCTGTGATCTTGGGCAGCCTGCCGGCCGCTTTCGGTATGAAAACCATGCAAAGCTTCTACACTCCCAAGTCCATGCTCCTCAATGTGTGCTGCGGCGAAATGATGACTCACTACCGTATCCCACACTGCGGCACCTCGGGCGGATGGATGGGGTGGGGTCCGGATCTCATGGCAAGTTCGATGCTCTGGATGAACAATCTGACCAGTGTCCTGGCCCGGACGGGCCTGATTCCATTCGTGGGAAGCAACTTCGATTCTCTTGTGTTTTCTCCCTCGACGGTCGTTTACGCCGCTGAAACCATTCGAATGGTGCGGGATCTTGTGGCCGGTTTTTCTCTGGACCCGGGGGAAGTGGGTCTGGATGAGATGATTTCACTGGGGCCCGGGGCCAGTTATCTGGAATCGGAACTGACCATGAAGAAATTCAGGGAACCGGTTGGAGAAAGCGGTATCTGGCCCTTTATCAGCCTGGAAGAATGGAAGAAAGAGGGACGTCCCAGGGCCGGAAAAGTCCTTCGCGAGCGTACATGCGATATACTTGATAAACTGGAACCGCACGACGATCACGACCAGCTTCTGGCGGCCGGCGAAAAGTTTATCGAATCCTTGTAAACACCATCATCATGGTTCTCGTTGATATGAGGAAAAGACCAATGAAAAAGATCCTTATACTGGGTGCCGGTCTCATGGCCGGGCCCGCCGTTCGTTATTTGCTTGAAAAAAGTGAACTGGAAGTATGGGTGGCCGATCAGACCCTGGCAAAAGCAAAGGCACTGGTCGCGGATCACCCCAGGGGAACGGCCCTGGAGTTGGATGCCGGCGACACGGAGCGCCTTTCTCAGAGTGTGGCCAAGGCCCATATCGTTGTGAGCCTTCTGCCCTGGACCCTGCATGCCAAAATCGCCGCACTCTGTCTGGAACACAAAAAACACTTGGTAACGGCCTCTTACGTCAAAGAGGAGATGCGGGCCATGGACCGGGATGCCCGGGATAAGGGGTTGCTCTTTCTAAACGAAGCAGGTGTGGACCCCGGCCTGGATCACATGTCGGCCATGAGGGTGATCGACGGTGTCAAGCGGGAAGGCGGCAAAATAATCAGTTTCTATTCCTATTGCGGCGGCCTGCCCGCCCTGGAAGCCAACAACAACCCCCTGGGATACAAATTTTCCTGGAACCCGGAGGGAGCCATGCTGGCGGCCACCAACGACGGTCGCTACCTGGATGAAGGGCATATTGTGGAGGTGCCGGGCAGTGATCTTTTTGACCACTACTGGCTCAAAAGCATCCCGGGCGCCGGTGTCTTCGAGGCTTACGTCAACCGGGATGCGATTCCCTACATGGAAAAATACGGTCTTGAAGACCTCACAGGCATGTACCGTGGCACCCTGCGCAACGTCGGCTACTGCGAGACCTGGAGTTTTTTTAAAAAGCTCGGCCTCCTCAACCGCAAGATGAAGTTTGATTTCAGCGAAGTGACACCCCGCGAGGTCCTTGCCAGTATTGTGAACTGCGGCGCCGGCAACATCCGCTCGGCTGTGGCGGACTACCTCAAGATTCCTAAATACTCACTGACGCTCAAGAAGTTGGAGTGGTTGGGGCTCTTTTCAGAGCGCAAGCTCGAGCTGGGGACCGTGTCCGTCTTCGAAATGCTGGCCCACACGCTCCAGAAAAAACTGGCATACCACGAGGGGGAACAGGATCTTCTGATTCAGCATCACGAGTTTGAGGCACGCTTTCCTGGGCGTCCCCTGGAGCGCATTCAATCCACCCTCATCGACACCGGCATCCCCGGCGGCGACACCTCCATGGCCCGTACGGTGGGCTACCCGGTGGGGATTTGTGCCCGGTTGATCGCCGAGGACAGGATCTCACTGACCGGGGTACACATACCGGTGCAGGCGGAGACCTATGAACCGGTGTTGAAAGAGATGGAAGCATTGGGAATCCGTTTTGTGGAACGCAAGCCCGGCTATACCGAAGAACGCAACTACTGGGGGGACTGGTGTTATGAAGACGCTCCTGATTCGTGCTGAAGACAAGAACCGCTGGGAACGCCGCGCCCCGATCATTCCGGCGGACCTGGCTGATGTGATCGAGACAACCGGCGCCCGGGCCTTTGTGGAAGTGTCGGATAAGCGCTTTTTCCCGGAAGCGGAGTATGTGAATTCCGGGGCAGAGACCTGTGACAGCATGGCCCCGGGCGATGTGATCTTCGGCGTCAAGGAGATCCCCGTTGAAAAGATCCTCCCGGAAAAAGCCTATGTCTTTTTTTCCCACACCATCAAGGGTCAGAAAGACAACATGCCTCTGCTGAAAAAAATCATGGAGAGCCATGCAACCCTGATCGATTATGAGAAGATCACCGATGGAAAAAACCGACGTCTGGTGTACTTCGGCCCTTTTGCCGGCGATGCCGGGGCCATCGACCTCCTCTCGCTCATGGGCGAATATTGGTCGCACAAGGGAATTGAAACACCTTTCTCCGATGGCCTGCGTGCCCATCAGTACCGTTCGGTTGCAGCGGCCCAGGAGCAACTTACAGCTATTGGAAAACGCATTCAAAAGGAAGGGTTGCCACCTCAGATCAGTCCCCTTACCATCGGGATTCTCGGCTACGGAAACGTATCCAAAGGGGCTCAGAAAATTTTTAATTGTCTCCCTGCCGAGACCATCGCACCGAAGAAAGTTCAAAACCTTCTTCAGAAGAAGAAAGGCAACAATCGAACCGTCTATCTCACAATATTCAAAGAGAGGGATCTGGTTCAGCGAGTGGATGGTTCCCCTTTCGACCTTCAGGACTATTACGATCATCCGGAGCGCTACGAAAGCTGCTTTGAAGGCTTTCTCCCGTACTTCACCCTGCTGGTCAATGCTGTCTACTGGGAAAAGCACTATCCCCGGTTCATTACATGGGCAGGACTGAAGACGCTTTTCAAGAACACCCCTTCACCCAGACTCTGCGGCATCGCGGACATCACCTGCGACACGAACGGTTCTGTGGAGTGCAACACGCATTCGACAAACACCAGCGCGCCCGCATATCGAATCGATCCGTTGACCGGAACCTGGTCGGACGGCCACAGGGGGGAAGGCGTCGTCCTCCTGGCGGTGGACAACCTGCCCTGTGAACTGCCAAACGATTCTTCCGCCTTTTTCAGCAATCAGCTGAAACCTTTCATCCCCAATCTGCTCGGAGCCGAGTATACATCCACGCTGGAAAACTCAGGGCTCTGTACGGAACTGAAAAAAGCGGTGATCGTCTACAATGGCCGATTGACCGATGACTATACCTATCTGAAACAATATTTGTAATGGAATGAGCCGGTCTGGACACTTATAGATGTTACCAATAACTTGAGGAGGAACTCCATGAAACGAAATCACCATGCAGGTAAGCAGCTCAACGGGGGGCTGAGCCTCGGGATTCTGACCGGGGATGAACTCGAGGAAATCCATCTCGGGACCTTGGAGGTGCTGAAGGACACAGGGGTTTTTGTTGAAGATGAAGAGGCGCTCACCCTATTCGGCAACAGTGGTGCCGAGGTGGACCTGGAAGAGAAAATCGTCAGGATCCCACCGCACATGGTGGAGGACGCTATCCGCTCGGCCCCTCCCAAGGTCGTACTGGTAGCCAGGGACCCCCAGCGGGATTGTGTACTGGAGAGCAACCGGGTCAACTTCACCAATTTCAGTGAAGGGGTCAAAATAAATGATATTCTTACCGGTGAAAACAGGGACCCGGTCAAACAGGATCTTGTCGACACCGCCCGGGTGATCGATTACCTGGATGAAGTGGATTTCTGCGAAAAAGCGCTGGGGGCCCACGACGAGAACCAGGAGACCGTGCCACTTCACAATGCCGAGGCATTCCTGACCAACACCACCAAACACTGCGCATTCGGTCCAGGCAACCGAAAACTTCTCAACAAGATCATCGAGATGGGGGCCGCTATTGTGGGCGGTATGAAGAATTTCCAAAACCGCCCCATCGTCAGCTTCACAACCTGCCCCATAAGCCCGCTGAAGCTCATTCGTGACTGTTGCGAAATCATCATGGAAGCGGCCCGCAACAACGTGGTGTGCAATATCCTCTCCATGGCCATGGCGGGTGGCACCG